>CAIVAX010000343.1 GCA_903903935.1 uncultured Hyphomicrobiales bacterium
GAACTCTGCCTGCATCAGAGTGCAAATCTGAACCAGAGTAAATGACACGATGTAGCACAGCTGCGGCCATCTCTCCTCCCGCGATGGCCGCAGTTAGCCTGATGAGCACCCAGCCTTAAGCTTGCGCCGCTTTGGCCTCGCGCCGCCGGCGATGCAAAATAAACTCGGTATAGCCATTGGGCTGCGTGCGCCCATCAAACACAAGATCACACGCCGCCTGAAACGCCAACTGATCATAGTTTGGAGCCATGGGGCGATAGAGCGGATCATTGGCATTCTGCCGATCCACCACAAGCGCCATGCGCTTCAATGTCTCCATCACCTGCGCTTTGCTGACAATGCCGTGATGCAACCAATTGGCAATGTGCTGGCTTGAAATACGCAAAGTGGCGCGATCTTCCATCAAGCCCACATCATGAATATCAGGCACTTTGGAACAGCCGACGCCCTGATCAATCCAGCGCACCACATAACCCAAAATGCCCTGGCAATTATTATCCAATTCCTGCTGCACATCAGCAGGTGAGAAATTCGACTGCGCCAAAGGCACTCTGAGAATATCGGATAATTTGGCGGGCGCGCGCTGCGCCAATTCCCTCTGGCGCTCCTGCACATCCACGGCATGATAATGCATGGCATGCAAGGTTGCGGCTGTTGGCGAGGGCACCCAGGCTGTTGTCGCACCAGATTGGGGATGTCCAATCTTTTGCTCAATCATATCAGCCATGCGATCAGGCGCGGCCCACATGCCTTTGCCGATCTGCGCATGACCGGGCAATCCACATGCCAGCCCCACATCAACATTGTTATCTTCATAAGCCTTGATCCAAGCCGTCGCGCGCATGTCATTCTTGCGCACCATCGCACCTGCTTTAAAAGAGGTGTGGATTTCATCGCCCGTGCGATCCAAAAAGCCTGTATTGATGAACACCAGCCTATGCTCGGCCGCCGCAATACAAGCAGAAAGATTCACACTGGTGCGCCGCTCTTCATCCATAATGCCGATTTTGACCGTATAGCGCGGCAGGCCAAGCAGATCCTCTACCCGTGCGAACAGATCATCCGTGAGGCGCACTTCATCCGGCCCATGCATTTTTGGTTTCACAATATAGACCGAGCCCTGGCGCGAATTGCGCAGGCCTGACTTTGCTTTGAGATCATGCATGGCAATCAGGACGCTGATCGCTGCATCCAAAATCCCTTCGGGACAGTCCTGACCCTTGGCATCGCGCACGGCATCGCTGAACATATGATGGCCGACATTACGCACCAGCATGAGCGAGCGCCCATGTAAGCTAAATTCACGCCCCTGCGGATCTTGATAGCTGTGATCAGGATGCAAGCTTCGCTCGATCTTGGTGGCGCCCTTATCAAAGCTGGCAGTCAGATGGCCTGTCATCAGCCCCAGCCAATTGCGATAGACCTCGACTTTGTCATGCGCATCCACGGCAGCAACGGAATCTTCCATATCCATAATCGTCGAGACAGCCGATTCAATCACCAGATCGGCCACACCGGCCACATCGGACGCGCCAATGATGTGGGCGCGATCAATCACAATCTCAACATGCAAACCATGATTGACCAACAGCACATGCGTTGGCGCAGCAGGCGTGCCCTTATAGCCAGCCAATTGCGCCCCATTGGCCAAAGCAGTTTTAACCCCGCCTGCCAGAGTAACACTCAAAGCGCCCTGCTCAATCTGATAGGATATCGCCTGAGCATGTGATCCATTGGCCAGCGGGGCGGCTGCATCAAGAAATTGCTTGGCGCGCGCAATCACCTTGGCGCCGCGCTGCGGATTATACCGCGCCCCTCGCTCCGCACCGCCCTCCTCACTGATCGCATCCGTGCCATAAAGCGCATCATACAAAGAGCCCCAACGCGCATTGGCCGCATTCAAGGCATAACGCGCATTCGACATAGGCACGACCAATTGCGGGCCGGGCAAATGGGCAATCTCCGGATCGATAGTTTGTGTCTTGATCTGGACCGATGCCGGCGCAGGCACGAGATAATGGATCTGCCGCAAAAAGGCTTCATAAGCGGCCGCATCAAAAGTCTTGCCCTTATGCTGCACATGCCAGCTATCAATCTGTGCTTGCAGATCATCGCGATGCTTGAGCAAATCAGCCAAGCGCGGTGTCAGCTCATTCAGCAGACCAGCAAAGCCAGCCCAAAAAGCATCGGCCTGAAGTGGCAGACCCGGCAACACGTCTTGGGCGATAAAATCATGCAGCTCTGTATCAATCGACAGGCCTGCAATCTGAACTCTTTGCATGTGATCACCCTTTTGACGATTCTAACTTCAAAACTCTGTGAGCAGATCTTACGACACTTCAGCGATCAATCGTCGCATAAAGCCTATGCCTGCTTCTAATTGTGCAATGTCGATATATTCATCAGGCTGATGCGCCTGATCGATAGAGCCCGGCCCACACACAATCGTCGGCAGACCAGCTTGCTGGAAACGCCCTGCCTCGGTTGCATAAGAAACGGCCAGAGCGCGATTGCTGCGCGTCAGCTTAAAGCCAAGCGTTTCTGCAATGGATCCAGGATCAGGCACAAGGCCGGGCACTTCAACCTCAAGCCGCGTGACGATGGACGCCTCAGGCGCATAGCGACGCAGGCGCGGCAGCACATGGCTTTGCGCATAGGCCTCCATATGCCGCAAGGCGAAATCCGCACTCACCGAAGGCAGGCCGCGAAACTCCCATAAGAACCGACATTGCCGCGCCAAAATATTACGCGCTGTGCCACCCTCAATCGTCCCCACTGACAATGTGGAGGAAGGCGGATCAAAGCGGCTGGAGGGATCGGCTTGCCCATCCAATTCATCGGCCAAACGATAAAGCTCTGTCACCAAAGCACAGGCAGCTTCAATCGCATTGGCTCCCAATTTTGGCTTGGAGGAATGCGCCTCGTGCCCGCTCACAATCGTGGTGAAAGCCGCAACACTTTTGTGTGCATCAGCCACTTGCATCAAGGTCGGTTCACCGACAATGGCCAGCGCGGGACGCGGTAATTGCGTGCCAAATTGCGCAATCGTATCCACCGGACCCAGACAAGTTGTCTCTTCATCATAAGACAAAAGCAGATGAATAGGCCTGCGCAAATGCGCCTTTAGAAATTCCGGGATCATCGCCAGACATAAAGCATCAAAGCCCTTCATGTCGCAGGCGCCGCGCGCATAAAGCCGCCCAGCCTCTTGCCGCAATTGAAAGGGATCAGAGGTCCAGATTTGCCCCGCCACCGGCACAACATCTGTATGGCCAGACAGGATAATGCCGCCATTCTGCATCGGGCCGATTGTCGCAAAGAGCGCAGCCTTATCACCCGCCGCATTGGGGATGCGCGAAAAGGGCACCTGCAAAGTGGTCAAATAAGCTTCGACAAAGTCGATCAACGGCAGATTGGTTTTCTGGCTTTCCGTATCAAAGGCGACCAGCTGCGCCAGAAGCTCAATAACTTTGCTCAGACGCGCCTCAGCCTCGCTCATCATGAACAGCCTTATGGATCAATTGAGAATGCGTTTGGCATAGGGGGAATCGAGCGAGAAGGCCGGAATATCGACATCAAACTCGTGCCCCTTCTCATCCAACATGCGATAGGTGCCCACCATAATGCCTGATGGCGTCGTCAGCGGGCAGCCAGAGGTGTAGCGAAAGGATTCGCCGGGCCCAAGTTTGGGCTGCTCGCCCACCACACCTGCCCCGCGCACTTGCTCGAGCTTGCCATTGGCATCGGTGATCCGCCAATGCCTGTGCGTCAATTGCACGGCCTCCTCACCCAGATTGGTGATCTCAATCGTATAGGCCCAAAAATAGCGATTCCCCTCCGGCGAGGAGCGATCAGCCAGAAATTCGGGCTCAACAGTGATTTGGATATTGTGTGTAATGGCTCGATACATGATCTAATTTTGCCTAAAAGCCGCTCAAGCGTCGAGCTTTTTCTCGACATTTGGCAGACTGACCCCAGATATGGGGCCAGATCAACAAAAGCATACCCCAAAACTCACGCCCGGAGACCCTCATGTTTGCCATTCGCCCCGCCCGCAAAGAGGATGCGCCCGAGGCCTGCGCGCTGATCCATCGCTCAATCAAAGAATTATGCGCTGAGGATCATGACGGCGACCCCATCGCCCTGACCGGTTGGCTGGCCAATAAAACCGTGCGGAATATTGAGGTCTGGTTCAGCCAATTGGGCCTGTATTCCTTTATCGCCGAGCGAGATGGGCAGATGATGGGCCTTGGCACGCTCTCTGGCGGGGGCGAGATCATGTTGCTTTATGTCTTGCCCGAAGCGCGCTTTCAGGGGGTCAGCACAGCGCTACTGGCCCGCATGGAGGAGCAAACGCGGGCTTTGCATCGGGAAATCTGCTCTCTGACCAGCTCGCTGACCGCCAGACGCTTCTTTCTCTCGCGCGGCTATGAGCTCATGCCCAGCGAAGATGAAGACGATGGCCTTGGCCTCGATGCTCCGGTCAATTTCAGCAAAATCCTCACCTCCCCGTCCCAAACCTAAGGACGGGTCAGGCCTGATCTAGACAGCCGCCAAACTGGTTAAACTGCAGCCAGACCCGCAGCCAGATCGGCCATCAGATCCTGCGGATCTTCCAGCCCGATCGACAAGCGCAGCAAGCCCTCACCAATGCCGATCTCGGCACGCGCCTCTGGCCCGATACGCTGATGCGTTGTGGTGGCAGGATGGGTGATAATGCTTTTGGCATCGCCAATATTGTTAGAGATTTTCACAATCGACAGAGCATTGGCAAAACGGAAGGCTTCCGCCTTGCCGCCCTTTATATCAAAAGCCACAATCGTGCCCCCGCCACGCATTTGCTTCATCGCAACCTCATGCTGGGGATGATCTGCGCGTGTGGGATAGAGCACGCGCGCAACGCCAGACTGACTAGCCAGAAAATCAGCAATCTGAGTGGCTGAGCGCATTTGCTGATGAACGCGGACCGACAAAGTCTCCAGCCCTTTCAACATAACCCAAGCATTAAAGGGCGATATCGAAGGACCGGTCTGACGCAGAAAATTATGCACATGGGTGTTGATGAATTCTTCCGAGCCCATGACAATGCCCGCCAGACACCGGCCCTGCCCGTCAATGTGCTTGGTTGCCGAATAGACCACGCAATCAGCGCCCAATTGCAAAGGACTTTGCAACAAGGGTGTGGCAAACACATTATCAACCACCAAAGTCGCGCCCGCCGCATGGGCCATATCTGCAACACGGCGAATGTCGATAATCTCCAATTGCGGATTGGTCGGGCTTTCCAGAAAAAACACCTTGGTATTAGGCCGCACCGCGCTCTGCCACCCAGCATAATCAGTGCCATTCACCAAAGTGCAGGGAATGCCAAAACGCGGCAGCAATTCCTCGACCACATAACGACACGAGCCAAACAAAGCCTTGGCCGCAACAATATGATCACCTGCCTTCAGCTGGCCCATCAGCGCAGCCGTGACTGCCGCCATGCCGCTGGCCGTGGAGCGCCCCGCCTCGGCCCCTTCGAGCAGGCACATGCGCTGTTCGAACATGGCTGCCGTCGGGCTGCCATAACGGGCATAAATAAAGCCGTCATCCTGCCCTTTGAAGCGCGCCTCGGCCGCTTCCATATTGGGATAGACAAAGCCCTGAGTGAGAAACAATGCCTCGGACATTTCGCCAAATTGCGAGCGGATTGATCCCCCATGCACCATACGTGTGGCCGGATGCCAATTTTGCGGGGATTTGAGATCACTCACACTGATTCTCCATTGCGGGGCCCCATAAGCCCAATCTGGCGGGCCGGGCTGGCTGTTTACATCCTTGCTGGTTTTCAGTCTTTGCCCCCAAACTGTCAAGGAATTGTGGATAGCGGGCCGCCAAACTCGTAAGCCGGTTCGCAGCTTACCTGCGATGACCTAAAAGCAGCAATGACCACAGGGCAGCCAAACTCATGACCGGATCTCCGCAATCCGCACCCCAGCCGCAAGAAGCCGCTTTGGGCACCCACTTTGGCTTGCTCTCCCAGCAGAAAATCCAGATCATGCTGGATCGCGGCATGATCAAGCCTGCCCTGCCACTCAGCACTGGGCAATTGCAGCCTGCCAGCCTTGACCTGCGCCTAGGCGCAAAAGCCTATCGGGTGCGCGCCAGCTTTCTGCCGGGGCGTGGCCGCACGGTTGCCGAACAGCTCGAGCGCCTTTCCTCTGATGTCATTTCGCTGGAAGGCGAAGGCGCCGTGCTTGAACGCGGCTGTGTCTATGTCGTGCCCTTGCTGGAATCGCTGCATCTGCCGCAGACTATTGCTGGCATAGCCAATCCCAAAAGCTCCACCGGCCGGCTGGATATTTTCACCCGCCTGATCACCGATTCCTCCGAGGTGTTTGATCAGGCCGCCGTCGGCTATCACGGCCCTTTATACGCGGAGGTCTCGCCGCGCAGCTTTAGTGTGCGTGTGCGCCAAGGCTCCAAGCTCAATCAAATTCGCTTTCGGCATCTCAAGCCCGACCAGCTGCATCAAAACATTTTCGCACTCAAAGATGCCGATATGGTGGCCCGCCATGCCCTCATGCCGCTGGTGGATGGTGATTTGAACTTGCGCGAAGGCCTTGTTCTGCGCATTGCACTGGCCCAATCAGCTCTGGGCCAAGTGATTGGCTATCGCGCGCAAAAGTACACAGATGTGATCGATGTTGATCGCATTGA
>CAIVAX010000344.1 GCA_903903935.1 uncultured Hyphomicrobiales bacterium
AAGAAGGCCATCATGGCCGTCATCATGTCCGCGAGCGCGATCTTCCAGGCGCCGCCATGCCCGCCACCCTCTTCAGGTTGAATCTTTTTAATGATGATGGGCGCTACAGGAGCTTCAGCTTCCTTCTTCGCATCGCCCTTCTTCGCCTCAGCCACGATTATTTACCTCGTAGACCGTCAAAGACTTCACCAAAGCTTGGCTGATTATGTTCGCCGATTGCAACACGCGCAGCCTCAATCACCAGCGGCTGGGGATGGCCATGAAGAGAAGCAACAATGAGCTGCTTGATCACATGATACATTTCAGCCTCTTCCTTGACGATAGCTTGCAGGCGACCAGCTATAGGCTCAGCAAGGCCATAGGCCATGAACACACCCATGAAGGTACCCACAAGAGCAGAACCAATCAGAGCGCCCAAAACTGTTGGCGGCTGATCGATTGATCCCATGGTTTTCACGACGCCCAACACGCAGGCCACGATACCCAGCGCCGGCAAGGCGCCAGCAAGAGCGGCAATAGCATGAGCGGGATGGCTAGCATGATGCACATGCTGCTTGATTGCAGCATCCATCACTTCTTCAACCGCATAAGCATTAAGATTGCCTGAGGAAATAACCATCAGGCGGACAGTATCTGTGATCAGGCTCAAAACAGCATGATCTGCTACAATTCTGGGATACTCACCAAAGATTGCGCTGGAGTCTGGGCTTTCCACATGTGCTTCGAGGGCCACCGGCCCATCGACACGTAAAATCTTCATCAAACGAGAGACGAGAAAGATCGCATCTAGAAAATCTTGCTTATGCCATTTAGGCCCCTTGAAGACTTTGCCAATACCAGCACCAACACCTTTGACAGTACTCATGTCATTACCGATCAACATAGCCGCGATACCCGCGCCCAGAATGGTGGCAACTTCCGAAGGTGCGGCGTGGATCACAGGCTCCAAATCACCGCCATGGAGCACAAAGACACCAAAGATGAAGAAGAAGAGGAGTACCAGACCAATGATAGGTAACACTTGAAGCTCCGATCAAACTTTCTTGATCCACAGGATCAAGAGTTGATCCCTAAATGGGTGAATGAATAGTTACATTCACCCCATTTTGGCTAACTTATTTCATAAGTTCAATGAATTAAAGCTTGTCAGTCATGCGCTGTGTCAGCTCGATATCAGTTTGGAGCATGCGGGCATTACCAGCATAAACCTGCTGCGAGCGAAGCATAGTCATCAATTCCTTGGTGACGTCGACATTCGCCTGTTCAAGCGTGCCGGACATAATCGTGCCCGAGGGCTGGCCAGATTTGGAATAGACCGCATCTCCGCTGTCAGAAGTTTTTGCGAATTTCGCGCCACCCAAAGAGTTTAGTGCCTGCTCCTTGCCAAAATTAGCGAGGCCAATATAGCCAAGATAGACAGTTGATGTGTCCGAATAGCCCGCCGTGATCAGACCCTTTTGATCGATCGCCACGGATTGTAGGGACACTTTAGTGCCACTTTTTTCCATGGTCATTTCAATTTTTGTGTCTTGCATTCCTGTGGCCGCATCATTGGGAGAGCCATCTTCATTGGGCATATAGCTTTGCAATTTGCCACCATCGGATGAGCAAATAAAGCCATCCTTATCGACATTAAAATTACCAGCGCGAGTATAAGTTTCAGTATCGCCAAGCTTCGTCACAAAATAACCCATGCCCGCAATTGCAAGATCAGTGACCTTGCCGGTGGTTGTCAATGACCCCTGGCCGGTATCACGAGAGACTTCACCAGCCACCGCACCAAGGCCGACCTGGATTTTAGGATTGGAACTCGGATTGGTTGAAAAAACATCCAAAAAGCTTGCGTCAGAGCGCTTAAAGCCAAATGTGCTGGCATTGGCCAAGTTATTGGCGACGACTGACAATTCTTTTTGGGCCACATTCAGACCGGACATGATTACCGACAGCATTTTAGTCTCCTAAGTCGCAAAATTAAAAGATCTTGGATTTCTTTAATGGCAGCTCGATCAGGCGATCGGCATGATATCTGCGTGCTCGGAGCCAAACAGGCCCGAGCTGAAATAAACCATGATATAGTCCACTTCACGGGCCGGCTTGACGTTGATGGGCACTTGGAGGTTCAAGGCAGCCAAGGAGGCTAGCAATCCCGCACGAATGTGTGTGCCGGACAGATCTGACCTGCAGCAGATGTCGATCTTCTTGACCGAACCAAACAAGATTGCCTTTATACGTTCCATTTAGATGCTCCAAAAGGTAGCTAGTATATGGACCCTAGTTAGCAATTCTGATGCCAGATTGTTTGCTCATTAAAATCAGTAATTTATAATTTTCGGAGGGTGCCCTTTCCTTTCTTAACCCGCC
>CAIVAX010000345.1 GCA_903903935.1 uncultured Hyphomicrobiales bacterium
GCTGTATCAATGTCCTGAGGGACGAGATGATCAGCCTCTCGTTTATAGACGCGCAGCATGCTCCGTCTCCCTGTTAAAGGCCCCTGAGGGCACAAAAGTTTTGATCAAAAGGTTTGATTTCGATGGCGAGGCTAGAATGTTGGTGAGGTGGAACAAAATGATCCCACAAAAGGCCTCTGCCAGCTTCAGCTCATCAGGTCAATTGATATTCTTACCTTCAGCGGCATGGCGCAGGGGAGAGGCCGTGCCGTCTTAGCGGGCAGGTCATTGGATGTAAGAGTGATGACATGGGCTCGAACAATCTTGCTTGCATGAATGCGATGAAGGGTCGAAACTATCCATCGACCTGTTCGTTGAGTCATGTGGAGCGAAAGATGATCCGGGAGCTTTGGTCCATGCGGTCTCGTTTATGCCAATTGATTGCCAGCCTAAGTCTGATTCTGGCCTGTGGGAGCGCTCCTGCCAAGGCGCATCCCCATGTCTTTGTCGATGTGAAAGTCGATCTCGTTTTTAGCGACGGCAAAGTGACAGGCATTCAGCATTACTGGACGTTTGATGATCTTTATTCCGCCTTTGTCACGCAAGGCGTGGGCCGCAATCCTGATGCGCCGACAGAGGCGGAATTGCTCCCCATTGCAAAATCCAATGTCGAGGCGCTCGCTGAATATGACTATTTCACGGTCGTGCGCGATGCAGGATCCAAAGCGGAGCTCTCCACGCCCACCGATTATGCGATGCGTCAGAGCACGGGTAAGGAGAAACTTGTGACCTTGCAATTTTTTCTGCCCTTGAAGAAGCCCGCTAAGCCAGACGACAGATTTGCGTTTCAGGTCTTTGATCCCAGCTATTTCGTCGCTT
Organism: uncultured Hyphomicrobiales bacterium; assembly: GCA_903903935.1. Taxonomy (GTDB): domain Bacteria; phylum Pseudomonadota; class Alphaproteobacteria; order Rhizobiales; family Beijerinckiaceae; genus Terripilifer. The sequence continues at coordinate 859 of CAIVAX010000345.1, forward strand.
TCGAGCTAGAAAAAGAGAGTGCGATCACGCTCAAAAATGCGCCCAAGGGCTGTGTGCCCAAGATTTTTGCGCCCACCCCTCTAAATGCGGATGATCGCAAAATCCTCGATGAATCGGCAGCCTCCGGCCTCGCACCCACTATTGATTTTGGTCTGAAATTGGCTGGCAGTGTGCACGTCATATGTCCGTGAGGGTGAGATGAACAAACAGGCCTCTGACAAACACTCTTACCTATTCCTCACTCTGCTCCTGGCGTTTAGCCTCATTGTTCTTTTGTCGGGCTCCTTTGATGCTCTGGCGCAGGCGCGCAATCCCTTCAGCGTGGGCATCGCCGAGGGTGGCGGCAATGCCAGCGGTGTTGCGGGCTGGATATTGGCTAAGCAGGCAGAATTTGAACGCCTGCTCAGCGGCGCGGTGCGGGCAGTTAAAACGGATGCCGCAGGCTTTTGGGCGCTGGCAGGATTAAGCTTTGCCTATGGTGTGTTTCATGCCGCCGGCCCCGGACATGGCAAGGCCATTGTCGCCTCTTATATGCTGGCCAATGAGCGCGCCTTGCAGCGCGGTTTAATGCTCTCTTTGCTCGCTGCTTTATTGCAGGGCGTCGTCGCTATTGCCATTGTTGGCATATTGGCGCTTGTGCTCAACGCGACTGCCCAGCGCATGAAAGATGCCGCCAGCCTTGTGGAGAGCGCTTCTTATGCCGGCATTGCTGCCTTGGGCCTCTATCTCATCTGGAAAAAGGGGCGCGGCTTTCTGGCTTCGCTTCGGACGGCGCCCTTGCAGCCTGCTGAATCAGACCATCATGGGCATGCGCACCACGATCGTGATCATGCGCATCATCATGATGAGCATCACGATCACGGCCATAAAGACCATGCGCACCATAATCATGGGCATAAAGATCATGGACATAAAGATCATGCCCACAGCGAGCATGTGCATGATGAACATTGCGGCCATTTTCATGCCCCCGATCCGCGCACTTTGGGTGAGGGCTTCACATGGGGATCGGCGCTTGCCACTGTCATTGCGGCGGGCTCGCGGCCCTGTTCGGGCGCTATTCTGGTGCTCGTCTTTTCGCTCGCGCAAGGCATATTCTGGGCGGGCGTGGGCGCAACTTTGGCTATGTCGCTGGGCACAGCGCTCACCACTGGCGCATTGGCGGCCATGGCTGTCTTTGCCAAATCGCTTGCTTTGCGCCTGACAGGCGAAGCAGGCGGGCGCGGTGAGATCTTCGCGCGTGGTTTTGAACTTGCCGCTGCCTGCCTTGTCTTTGGTTTGGGCGCGACGCTTCTGCTTGGCTCTATCGCCGGTCAGGGCTAAGTGCGCTGGGGCGCTGCGCTGAGTCAGTCAGCGCTGAGAAGAGCCTTTTAATCTGGCTTGTTGTTTGAGATGCAGCTGGCCCCAATGGGCCAGAGCCTCAATCACAGGCTTTAACGCAAGGCCATGCGGGGTCATGCGATATTCAACCCGCGGCGGCACTTCGGCATAAATGGTGCGATTGACGAGCCCCTGCGATTCAAGCTGCCGCAGGCTTGTGGTGAGCATGTGCTGCGTAATGCCTGGAATGGTGCGCTTGAGCTCATTGAAACGCGCGACGCGCCGTGACAGCTGACACAGGATCATCAGCGTCCATTTACCAGACAAAGCCTTCAGTGCCGCGCTGATTTCCGGCAGCGGATTGTCCAGAGGGGGCACCGAGGGATCGGCCAATGAGGTCGTTATGACTGCATTAGTCTGTTTTTTCATACTACACCATTTTATTCATCCTACTTCAGATATTTATATAACAGTGATAATGTCTGCGCAATGCTCGGATCATCTGAGTGGATCGGCAGCGGAGTGTGTAATGGTATTGGCAAAAGTTCTCGTCCTGAATGCAACCGGCAAAGTTGGCCGCAATGCGTGCCTTGCGCTCACACAGGCCGGGTTTGACGTTTATGGCACGACGCGCTCATCCAACAATGATCTGGCCAAGCTCGGCGTGCATCCGGTCATCTGCAATTATAC
>CAIVAX010000346.1 GCA_903903935.1 uncultured Hyphomicrobiales bacterium
ACCGCCTATCGTGGCGCAGGACGGCCAGAGGGCAATTATTATATGGAGCGGCTCATTGATATGGCCGCTGCCGAAATGGGCATTGATCCCGCCGACATGCGCCGTCGCAATCATATCCAGCCAGACTCAATGCCCTGCAAAACGCCGTCGGGTTCAACTTATGATTCCGGCAATTTCCCAGCCATCCTCAGCAAAGCTCTCGATCTTGCTGATTGGAATGGCTTTGCCGCGCGGCAAAAGGAAAGTGCGCACAACGGCAAATTGCGCGGGCGTGGCATTGGTCAATTTGTTGAAGTGACCGCGCCTGTGTCGGGCGAATTGGGCAAGATCACGTTCAATAAAGATGGCACAGTGACATTGTTCACCGGATCACATGACCACGGCCAGGGCCATGCCACAACTTTTGGCCAGATCTTGAGCACGCAGCTTGGTATTCCCTTTGATAAAATCAAACTCGTGCAAGTGGATTCCGATCAATTGCGGCTGGGCACAGGCACGGGCGGCTCCAAATCGCTGATGTGCAGCGGCACCGCTATTGCCGAGGCCAGCGATCTGGTCATTGAAAAAGGCAAGCAGGTTGCCTCCCATCTGCTCGAGACGGCAATTGCCGATATCACCTTTGCCAAGGGCCGCTTTGCTGTGGCTGGCACAGATCGCTCCATCTCGATTATGGAGATGGCGCAGAAGCTCAATCAAGGTGTGAGCCTGCCGCAAGATGCGCCAGCCTCGCTCGATGTTGATCATGTCTCCAGCGCTAAGCCCGCCACCTTCCCCAATGGCTGTCATATTTGCGAAGTCGAAATTGATCCTGAAACCGGCGTTGTCGAGATTGCCAAATATACAATGGTTGGTGATTTCGGCGTGGTCGTAAATCCCATCATCGTAGCAGGCCAAGTGCAGGGCGGTGTTGTGCAGGGCATTGGCGAATGCCTGATGGAAAACACTGTCTATGATGAACATGGTCAGCTCTTGTCGGGCTCGTTTATGGATTATGCTATGCCGCGCGCTAGCGATGTGCCCAATTTTGTCTATGCCGATCTGCCCACACGCGCCACCACCAATCCTCTGGGCGTGAAGGGCTGCGGCGAGGCCGGCTGTGCGGGCTCGCTGACATCGATCATGAATGCCGTTGTCGATGGATTGTCGGTCTATGGCATTCGCCACATTGATATGCCCGCCACGCCGCATCGCGTCTGGCAGGCGATTGAAAAGGCAAAACAAGCGCATTCATCGGCGGCTTGAGCACCAACCCTTCTTCTCTGCTGTGCCTTCCACGCTCATTGCGTGAAAGGCACGAGGCGTCCTAAAATTACAACAGCAATCCAAGCCAGCAATGAGATTGCACCAGAAATGCGGGCCAAAATCGGTGGCGCACCCTCATCCCAATCGGCCAGCCTTCGCCAGGCACCTTGATGCAGCAGAAGCATATTGAGGCCCGCGAGCAGGATCAGCCCGAGTTTGACTTGAAATGCTGTATTGGCCAGATAGCGCGTTGCCGCAGGTGCAAACATCAAAGCGCCGCTGATCAAAGCCAGCGCAAAGGCAATCCAGATGAGCGGGATCACGCGCGCGGCGCGCGTCACGCTCTCGCTGCGCGCAAACAGCCCCATCAGGCGCAAATCCAGAAACAGCACAGCACCGACCACAAGACCAAGACTGAGCACATGGGTGGCTTCCAGCAGCGGAAACCAGATTGGATTATCCGTAATCTCCTGACTGATCGGCAGATCTTCTAAGCTGGTCAAAAGGTCTTGCAGCATTAGCTGGCCCGCAGAAAAGAGATCAAACGCCCCGCTAGGGTAATGGCCATCATGCAGGACAAGAGGCCCGCACCCATTATGCGCAGGCGCAGGCTTAAGTCAGGCGCGCTGAGGCGTTTGAGCACATGCAGCACGCCAAAGAACAGACCAATCGCCACAACGATCAAGGCCATTTTGGGAAGAAACATCAGGCTATCAAAGGCGCGCGTGGGCCGATGCACAACCATGAACAGGCCAGTGGCGCTTTGCACACTCAGGCCGCCAATCACAAAGGGCACCAACCGTGTACCCGCCTGTCTCAGGCGTTCTGGATCATCCCCCGCGCGCATGAGGCGCAGGCCATAAAGGCCCGCTGATCCCATCAGCACACTCATGCCCAGCAAATGGGTGATTTGTACAAAGGGGATCAGCCAGAAGTAAATATTGGCAAGGCTGCGCGCGCTGGCAGCAAGAGAGCTCTGGTTGATCCAAAGACCGATCTGATGCGCCAGAGCCCACATGAGCGCACCTAGCTAGGGTGGGTGTTTTCAAGAATGATGTGGCCCACAGCGGTATTTGAGGCGGGCACAGTGTAGAAGCGATAGACTTCCTTCACCTTCTCATCGAGCGCGCCGCGCATCACCAGCCACATCACCATTTCCACGCCTTCAGCGCCAGCCTCGCGCATATATTCGACATGGCGCAGTTTGACGATTTTTTGTGGATCATTGGCAAGGCCATCAAGGAAGGCTTTGTCAAATTCCGAATTGATCAGACCAGCGCGCGGACCAGAAATCTGATGCGACATGCCGCCCGTGCCAAAGATCACCACTTTGAGATCCTCAGGATAAGATTCAACCGCGCGGCGAATAGCAGCGCCCAAATCAAAGCAGCGCTTGCCGGTCGGCGGAGGAAACAGCACGACATTGACCGCCAACGGAATGATCGGGCAGGGCCATTCCTTGGGTGAGCCGAACATCAGATTGAGCGGCACAGTCAGGCCGTGATCAACTTCCATTTTATTGACAACGGTCAGATCAAATTCATCGAGAATGACCGATTGGGCAATATGCGCTGCCAATTTGGGATGGCCTTTGACCACAGGAACGGGGCGCGGGCCCCAGCCTTCATCGGCGGGTGGAAATTCTGCCGCGCAGCCCAGTGCGAAGGTCGGCACAATATCCATTGAAAAGGCAGTTGCATGGTCGTTGAAAACAACGATGCAGACATCCGGCTTGACCTCTTCGATCCAACGCTTGGATTCTTCAAAGCCAGAAAACACCCGTGTCCAATAGGGTTCTTGGGTTTTGCCCAGATCAATAGCCGCGCCAATGGCTGGCACATGTGACGTACAGACGCCCGCGACGATTTTAGCCATTGCGATGTTCCCATTCCGATGTGTAACGATTGCCCACGACCGAGCGCCCACCCTTGAGCATCATGTCGGCATAATTTTCCTGTGTCGAGCCAGTCATTTTGGCGGCCACTTGCTGGAAGGACAGGCCATCGGTCGCGGCCAGTTTGGCGGTGAAATAGATATTTCCACCCAGCTCCAACATGCGGTTCCATTGGCGCTGGAGGATGGAGTCCTTCTGTTCCGCCGTCAGACCAAATTGGTCGAGATAGACCGATTCATTCTCCTTGAACGACTTGCGATTGTCGGCCTTTAGCAAGGTCATGCAAAAGGCGTTGATTCCATAGCCCTTCCGGGATTGATCCTGATCGAAAATAAAGGTCCCGGGAATATCAGAATATTCCTTGTTGGCGTCGTTCATCTCACGCACCCCTGGGTTGGTCTGTCAAAGGGTCCCGGACCAAAGGGCCGGGCATCTCAGTTGAGAATGTCTCTATAGGCAGATGGCATGCGGCGCGTCCCGAAGCAAGTCGCAGAAAGCTTGAGGGCTTAGCCCCTGAAGAACGGATCAGCTTATTTCGCTTTGACCAAGGATATGCTAGAGGGCGCTCGTTGAGGATGACATGCCGTTGAGGATCGCTCCAGAACGGCCATCCCACGTCCGCTCGCGCCTGCGCGAGGGGCGTTCATCA
>CAIVAX010000347.1 GCA_903903935.1 uncultured Hyphomicrobiales bacterium
ATTGGCGAGGAAGAAGACCTCGCTAAGCGCCGCACGCTCATGATGCAATCAGAAAAAGTTGCCAGCGAATTGCGCGATGCCAATGAGATTATGAACAATGATCACGCGCCCATTCCGCTGCTCTCAGGTGTGATGCGTCGTCTTGAGCGCCGCGCCCAGCAGGCCTCCGAGTTGATCGAACCAAGCGTGAAAGCGCTCGATCAAGCACTCACTGCGCTCGATATTGCTGCGCAAACCCTCGATCAAGCTCTGCGCGATTGCGCCTTTGATCCAAGGGAATTGGAGCAGATCGAAGAAAGATTATTCGCCCTGCGCGCTGCAGCCCGCAAATATGCCGTAGGTGCAGATCAATTGGCAGCCCTTGCAGAGACGTTTGCTGCAGATCTCGCTGCGCTTGATGCAGGCGAGGCGCAATTGCGCAAACTCGCCAAATTGGAAACCGAGGCAGAGGCCAGTTTCATCGCGGCGGCGCAAGAGCTCTCGGCGGCAAGACGCAAAGCCACGACCAAACTCGACAAAGCAGTCAATAGCGAGCTGCCGCCCTTAAAGCTGGAACATGCCACCTTCACCACGCAGATCACCAGCGATGTCAAAAACGCCGGGCCTGAGGGCATTGACCGGATCGAATTTTGGGTGCGCACCAATCCAGGCACACGACCCGGCCCATTGATGAAAGTTGCCTCGGGCGGCGAGCTGGCGCGCTTCATGCTGGCACTCAAAGTTGTGTTGGCCGATCGCGGCTCAGCGCCCACTCTGGTCTTTGATGAAATCGACACGGGCGTTGGCGGGGCTGTGGCCGATGCCATTGGCCAAAGATTGAAGCGCTTAGCTGGCAAGGTGCAAGTGCTGGCCGTCACCCATGCCCCGCAAGTGGCGGCGCGCGCACTGGGCCATTTCAAAATTGCCAAAAAGCTGGAGGCGGCTGGCAAACGCGTGGCAACACAAGTCGCACCGCTGGCCACAGATGAGCGCAGCGAGGAAATTGCCCGCATGCTGGCTGGCGCAAAAATTACCGAAGAAGCCCGCGCTGCTGCGCGCAAATTACTCGAAGGGACCGACTAACCCGTCTCGTCCGCACAGCCGCACACTAGATTGAACCATGATGACACACGCCGATATTGCTTCGCTCACCTCCCGTCAGGCCAAAGCAGAACATGCACGCCTTGAGAAAGAGATTGCCGAGCATGATGTGCTTTATCATCAGCTCGACGCCCCCAAGATTTCAGATGCGGATTATGATGCGCTGCGCCGACGCTTGGAGGCCTTGGAAGCCCATTTCCCCGATTTAGCTGCGCGCTCCACAGCGGCCAAACGCATTGGTGCGGCCCCGTTAGAAAAATTCGCCAAGGTCAAACATGTTGTGCCCATGCTTTCGCTCGGCAATGTGTTTAGCGGCGAAGAGGCGCAAGACTTTATCGCCCGCATCTATCGCTTTTTAGGCCTGCTGCCAGAGACGCCGATTGCCTTTACCGCCGAACCCAAGATCGATGGCCTGTCATGTTCTCTGCGCTATGAGAATGGCCTGCTGGTGCAAGCGGCCACGCGCGGCGATGGCTTTGAAGGCGAGGATGTGACAGCCAATGTGCGCACCATTGCCGATATTCCCCATCAGCTCACGGGCGACAATGTGCCGCCCATTTGCGAAGTGCGCGGCGAAATTTATATGACCCACGCCGATTTTGCCGCCCTCAATGCGCGCCAGATTGCTGCGGGAGACAAACCCTTTGCCAATCCGCGCAATGCCGCAGCAGGCAGCCTGCGCCAGCTTGATTCGGCAATCACCGCGCAACGAGCCTTGCATTTCTTTGCTTATGCCTGGGGTGATATGCAGCCCCTACCTGCACAGACCCAAATGGGCATGGTGGCCGCGTTTCGCTCTTGGGGCCTGCCAGTCAATGCGCTGACCAAGCTTTGTCACACCAGCGCCGATCTGCTCGCCCATTATCACGACATTGAGGCGCGCCGCGCCGGCCTTGGCTATGATATCGACGGCGTTGTTTACAAGGTTGATGATCTCGCCCTGCGCGAGAGACTGGGCTTTGTCTCGCGCTCGCCGCGCTGGGCTGTGGCTCATAAATTTGCCGCCGAGCGCGCCATCACTCTTTTGCGGGATATCGAAATTCAAGTGGGACGCACAGGCGCCCTGACACCCGTTGCGAAATTGGAACCCGTCACCGTTGGCGGCGTTGTGGTCTCCAATGCCACTTTGCACAATGAGGATGAAATCGCCCGCAAAGATATTCGCATTGGCGATAGTGTGGTGGTGCAACGCGCCGGTGATGTGATCCCGCAAATTGTTGAAGTCATCCTCGACAAACGCCCCGCCCATGCACAGCCCTATCATTTCCCCAAAATCTGTCCGGCCTGCGGATCGGCCGCCGTCAGAGAAATGGATGAAAAGAGCGGCGTGCAAGATGTGGTGCGCCGCTGTTCGGGAGGATTGATCTGTCCATCGCAAGCGGTTGAGCGCCTCAAACATTTTTGCTCTCGCAATGCCATGGACATTGAAGGCTTGGGCGACAAGCAGATTGAACTCTTCTATGAAAAAGGCCTGATCAAAACCCCCGCCGATATTTTCACCCTCGCTGCCCGTGATAAAGCGAGCCTGACCAAGATCGAAAATTTCGAGGGCTTTGGCAAGACATCGGTGACCAATCTGTTTGCGGCCATAGAGGCGCGCCGCAGCGTGGATCTCAATCGTTTCATCTTTGCCCTTGGCATCAGACATGTGGGCGAAACCAATGCCCGGCGTCTGGCGCGTCACTTTGGCAGCATAGAGGCTCTGCGCAGCCTTGCCAGCAAAGCAGCTGCTCCCACTTCCCCTGAGCGCGCTGAATTAACTGCAATTGGTGGCATTGGCACAGTGGTGGCTGAAGCCATCGCTGATTTCTTCATTGAGGCACAAAACGAAACCGTGCTGGAAGCCTTGCTACACTCAGTCAGCCCGCAACCCATGGAAGCGATTGTCAGCTCGAGTCCCGTAGCAGGCAAGACCGTCGTCTTCACTGGTGCCTTAGAGCGCATGACGCGCGAAG
>CAIVAX010000348.1 GCA_903903935.1 uncultured Hyphomicrobiales bacterium
CCAGCACCCCCAGCCAGTCATCACTGGCAAAGGCCTTGAAATCCCCCGCCAGGGCCCTTCCCAGGCTCAGGGTCGCCGGTTCCAAACCATGGAGCTCCAGGCCAGCCACCGTGAAGGTGTGTATCCAGCGATCAATGGCCTCAGAAGCCTCAATCCCTCCGTCCTCGACGAGAATGATCTGAGCAAGATTGATCCGGCTCTTGATCCCTTTGATGTGAAGAATGGCTATAATCCATCCGGCCATTCAACCTATTCAGCCGAATTCATGGATCGCTATTTCAAAGCGCAATCCGCCCGCATGAATCGCCTGATCGATAAAGCGCTCGCCATGCGTGAAGAGATCAAGCAGGGCAAAGGCAAGACGTTGGATGATGTGCCCTTCATCGTCTATCGCAATCGCGCCCGTTTGATGGATTTCTCCATGTCTATTCATCCTGGCACAACGCGCCCGCAAAAGCTGATCAAGAATGATGGCACTATCTCCACCGAGATTGTCCGCTCAGTGCGTGTGGGTCTGGCTGAAAATGCCCGTCTCGATAAAACCCTCTCGAATGGCACCATGTTCCTCACTCTGACATCCTTCTTGAGCGCGAATGCCATTCGCTCCAAGGATTCGATTGTCGATATTGACTGGTGCTCGGCCAATAATTCGACACCTTGCGCGTTAAAGCAAATCACTGTGCCCATTCTGGTCACAGCCATGGGCGGTCATTATTTCATTGCGGATAATGAAATCCATTATGATGTCGCCGTCAGCAAGGATAAGGATTATGTGGTGATTGAAGGGGCGGTGCATGGTCAAACACCTTGCGAAGCCTGCTCCAAAATCACCGGCCAATCCTATGCCAATGCCACGAAGAATCTGTATGATTACGTGGGCAAATGGGCCAATGAGCGCTTTAAATAAGCGCTTTCATCTCGAACACAAAGGGCCGCAGTGATGCGGCCCTTTTTTGTGTGCCAGATATAAAAGAATCTATTGCCCCAAAGTGCAGCCGCCAGAGCCCAGTGGCAGAAATGCTTCCTCAGATTTGATCGTGCGGATGTGATCATAAAAATCATAAGGGCCTTTGGATTGCTCAGGCGCTTTGACGCGATAGAGATCGAGATCATACAGCACACGGCCATCTTGCCGTAGTTTTGCTGGGCGACCGAAATATTCAATCGGCAAAGCCCGCATTTGCGCCATCACCGCTTTGCTTTCTGTCGTGCCTGCTGCATCAACCGCATTGAGATAATGCGTCACAGCCGCATAATTGGCCGCATGGGCTTTGGTTGGCATTTTGCCTGAATTGCGCGCTGCAAAGCGCTGAGCAAAGGCGCGGGTCTTGTCATTGCTGTTCCAATAAAAGCTCTCTGTCACCCATAGGCCCTTGGCCACAGGCAGGCCCAGCGCCTTAATATCGCTGATCAGCATCAGCAGACCGGCGACTTGTTGCGGCCCGCCTGAAATACCAAATTCTGCGGCCTGCTTGATCGAAGTTGTCGTATCCGAGCCCAGATTGGCCAGCGCAATCACATCAGCTTTCGAGGCCTGCGCTTGCAGGAGAAAAGAAGAAAAATCAGAGGCAGCCAATGGATGGCGCACACTGCCAATCACCTTGCCACCCGAGGCTTCAATCACCTTGCGGGCAGAGGCCTCCATGGAGAGACCAAAGCCAAAATCGGCGGTGAGAAAATACCAGCTCTTCATGCCCTGTTCGCTGAGTGCCTTGGCTGTGCCGGAGGCAACGGCATTGGTGTCATCAGCAAAATGCACTGTGGTGGGCGCGCATTGTGCGCCTGTCAGATCCGTTGTGGCGGCCTCTGTGACCAGCGTAATGTGATTGGTGTCTGCGCCAAGTTTGGCAACTGCCAATGCCACAGGCGTATTGGGCAGATCGGTGATCACATCGACCTTGTCCACATCATACCAACGCCGGGCAATCTGCGCTGCCAGATCAGGCTTGTTCTGCATATCCGCATCGAGAATTTCAATCGGCCGACCTGCAGCTTTATTGTTGTGATCTTCGACTGCCATGCGCACCGCCAGCGTTGAGCCCTTCCCGCCAATCTCCATCGAATAGCCCGACATATCGCCCAGCACACCAATGCGAATGGGGCTTGTCTGGGCTCTGGCAGAACAGGTGAGGCTGAGGCTCAAGGCGAGCGCCGTGCCAGTCAGAAGGGCAGCGGATGTGAGTGGGGTGCGCGCTGTGATCGTCATTTTGTGTCCTTAATCATGGCTGCGATCAGCAGGATCTCCTCTTGCAGATTGATCCTTCTCTCAATGAGGCGGCTCGGATGAGGAGGACTTGTCTGCCACTCCCCATCTCTTGCCTCATCTCTGCCTCATCTCTCAATCCTGCGCTTAGTCAGCTTTTGAATAGAGCTTGCCGCCGCTGTCTAGAAATTCCTTGCTCTTTTGCGCCATACCATCGAGGGCGGCTTTTTCATTGTCGAGCAATTGCGAGGCATCAGCGCGCAAATCCTGCGAAATCTTCATGGAGCAGAATTTGGGTCCGCACATGGAGCAGAAATGCGCCACCTTATGCGCATCCTTGGGCAGGGTTTCGTCGTGATAGGTGCGCGCTGTATCTGGATCGAGACCAAGGTTGAATTGATCTTCCCAACGGAAATCAAAGCGCGCGCGCGAGAGCGCATCATCTCTAATCTGCGCAGCAGGATGGCCCTTGGCCAAATCGCCCGCATGGGCGGCAATGCGATAAGTGATCACACCAGTTTTCACATCATCGCGATCAGGCAAGCCCAGATGTTCTTTGGGTGTGACATAGCACAGCATAGCGCAGCCAAACCAACCAATCATCGCCGCACCAATGCCTGAGGTGATGTGATCATAGCCCGGAGCAATATCTGTGGTCAGCGGTCCCAGCGTATAGAAAGGCGCTTCATGGCATTCCTTGAGCTGCTTTTCCATATTCACTTTTATCTTATGCATGGGCACATGGCCCGGGCCTTCGATCATCACTTGGCAGCCCTTGTCCCATGCAATCTTGGTCAGCTCGCCAAGGGTTTCGAGCTCGCCAAATTGCGCCGCATCATTGGCATCGGCAATCGAGCCCGGACGCAGACCATCCCCCAGCGAGAAGGAGACGTCATATTTGCGCATGAGATCGCAGATCTCATCAAAGCGCTCGTAAAGGAAGCTTTCTCTATGGCCAGCCAGACACCAGCGCGCCATGATCGAGCCACCGCGCGAGACAATGCCGGTCACGCGCCGCGCTGTAAGCGGCACATGCTGAAGACGAACGCCCGCATGAATAGTGAAATAATCAACGCCCTGTTCAGCCTGTTCGATCAGCGTATCTTTGAATACTTCCCAATCTAGCTTCAACGGATCGCCGCCGACTTTTTCAAGCGCTTGATAGATCGGCACCGTCCCAATCGGCACA
>CAIVAX010000349.1 GCA_903903935.1 uncultured Hyphomicrobiales bacterium
GCATAGATGGCCTCGCCTTGCGCAATTGTCCCCTGCCCGGCCGGTAAGCCTTTGCCATCGGGACCAATGCTGATGTCCCAAGCCTTCAAATCCGCCTCGCTGATGGGCTGGCCCAGATTGGGGCTCTCAGCGGCGCCCGCCAGAGCCGACAAACTCAACACAAACGCGAGAGAGAGTGTGGTTGATTTAAGCAAAGACATTGGTCAGCTCTCCCTTTTCATCCACTTTCCAGCTGGCAATGGCATTGAAATGATAAGCGCCCCGCAGGCCACGCTCAGCGATGATCTGGGCGCGGCTGGGTTGCACCATGCCTGTGTCATCGGTGGCTCGGCTTTGCAGAATGGCCGGCGCGCCCGACCAATTCCACGGCAGACGAAACCGCGTAACAGCTTTTGACAGAACCGGATCCTGCAACAGAGCTGGCGCCCAGGATTGTCCGCCATCGGCCGAGACTTCCACCTTGGTGATGCGACCATTGCCGGACCATGCAAGGCCGGAGATTTCATAAATCCCCTTGCCTTGCAGATTAAGGCCGGGCGAGGGTTTGGTGATCATGGATTTCACTTCAAGCGGAAAGACAAATTTCCAAGCCTTACCGCTTGGCAGCAGGATCGTATATTTCGATGTCTCATCCTTGGTCATGACAGGCGCATCGACAAGCTTAATGCGCCGCAACCATTTGATGTTCATATTGCCCGAATAGCCCGGCACAAGCAGACGCAAGGGATAGCCATTTTCGGGACGAATACGTTCGCCGTTTTGATATAAACAGATGATGCAATCATCCAGAGCTTTTGCCAAAGGAATACTGCGGCTGACAGAGGCTGAATCTGCACCCTCAGCCAAAATCCATTTAGCTCCAGGATCAATGCCCGCCTCATCAAGCAAGGTTGATAATTTGACGCCCGTCCATTCAGCGCAGGACAATAGACCATGCAAGCCTTGCACATTATTGGGAGCAGCTTGCGCCGCACTCAGGCCACCGCTATTGCCACCGCATTCAATGAAAGAAATGCGCGAGGTCATCGGATAGCGCGACAAGGCCTCCAGCGTGAACACCAGCGGTCGCTTGACCAGACCATGAATTGCCAAGCGATGCTGGGCAGGATCAATATCCGGCACGCCGCCATGGCTGCGTTCAAAATGCAGCGCATTGGGTGTGATCATGCCATCAAGCAAATGATGCGGCGTGCGCGCTGTGCCAATTCCAGCAGTGGCTGGATTGGCGGGCGGCGTCCAATTGCGCACCACTTTGTCTTCGAATTTGGAGGGCTTGCCATAAGCGTTGAAGGGCGAACCAGGCTCCAATGTCCATTTGGGAATGGTGAGAGGTTCGGCCTGCACGGCTTCAGTCATAAGACCTGCACCGCTCACACCCGCCAGCAAGCCAGATCGCAAAAACAAGCGACGATCCAAAAGGCCATTTCCTGCCGACTGATCTTTTGCAGCCTCATCTTTTGCGGCCTGATTTGCAGATTCAATATCATCGCCTTTGGTTTTGGCCGTCATGACATTCTCCCTGTCTGCACCATCTTTTGTGGCTATGTGGTGATGGTGATCACTTCTCGATTTGTTATATGCTGACGCGCACCATTGGCTAAAGTCACATAGGCTTGCGCCTCTGGATAAGCCGCGAGAAGCGAAGCAGCGCCTTCAACACCTGTCACACATAAGGCTGTTGCGAGCCCATCAGCATGAGTGGCGCGCGTGGCAATCACAGCCGCATCCCGCAAGCGCATGGCGCTTTGCCCATTGTTCGGATCAAAAATATGATGATGACGACCACTGGGCTCAAACAGTGTGCCATAACCTCCCGAGACTGCAAGCGCCATATCAGTCAGCTCGAGCGTTGCAGAGACTGCACCGGGATGGGCCGGATCTTTAACGCCCAAGCGCCAAGGGCGACCCTCTGGATGTTGGCCCAGAGCGCGCATTTCGCCCAGATCCACCAAAGCTGTTTCAAACCCCTCCCAGCGCAGCAGATCGCTCACGCGGTCAGTCAAAAAGCCCTGCGCAATGCCATTGAGCGTAATGGCCATGCCGGGGCGCTTGAAACTAACGTTGCGCCCCTCAATGGCAATCTGGCGATAATCAACCAGCGCCTTTGCCATTTGCAAGGCGCTATGATCAAGATCAGCGACAGAGCCGGGACTGATCCAAAATTGCTTTTCGTATAATTTCCATAAGGGCTGCACGCTAATGTCAAACGCGCCCTGGCTGAGATTTCCCAGCTTCAGGCTTTCGTTGATCAGCTCGATAAAGTCTGGATCTGCTTTTTGCAGCGAGCCCTGCTGATTGAGTAATGAGATTGCGCTGTCTGGCCGGAAGAGACTGAAGAGCTTTTCATAGCGCGTGATCTCTGTCTCAATCTGCGCAATCATACGCTGCGCTTTATGGCGATCATGATGCCAGATCGACATATCCGCCAAAGCGCCTAAAGCCTCGCCCTTCCAATTATATTCCTGCATATGCGGCGAGAGGGCGCGCACGCCAAGCGCGGCCAGTGGCAGGCCTGCGGCAGCAGCAACAAGCCGCAGAACACGGCGACGAGACAGTTGCGGCTGTACCATAACAAGTTTCGCTTGGCTCATGGCTTGCTCCCCTGTTGGAGATTTGCCAGTGAGGCCGACAGATTGGCACCCGCCAAAGCGCCAGTGACTTTTACGCCACGCACGGGAGTAGAAAGCTTGCGCGCTTTGGCCAGAGGCGGACAGCGCTTGTCGTCATAATATTCAACCTGACAATCCAGACATTGGAAACATTCCGCCATTTTGATTTTGCCGGAGCTTTCAATGGCGCGCACGGGGCAAGAGCGCTCGCATAAATGACAAGGATTGCCACATTCGGGGCGCCGCTTGAGAAGATCAATCAGATGCAGACGATCCAGCAAAGCCAACACGCCGCCTAAGGGACACAGAAAGCGGCAATAGGCGCGCTCGGTAAACAGTCCAATGCAGATGAGAAGTCCTGCATAGAGCAAATAGGGCCAGCCTCGGTTAAAATGCGAGGTGATGGCTGTTTTAAAAGGCTCGACTTCGGCAGCGGTGACCGCATGATCAATCGAGATGAAAGCGGTGGCGAGGACGACAAAAGCC
>CAIVAX010000350.1 GCA_903903935.1 uncultured Hyphomicrobiales bacterium
AAAAAGAAGGGGCCCGAAGGCCCCTTCCCCAATCCTTTTTGGCTTATTTGCTGCGCAGACGATAGACAAACAGCGAATTGCCAGCGCCTGTGGGCAGCTTGATGTCAGGTGTCTGACCTGCCGATGTCGCGGCGGTCGCGCTATAGCCCGTGGGAACCACGAGATATTGCGTGCCCTCGATGGAATAGGTCATGGGGAATCCGCCGATCGGCGCATTCAGGCGCTGCTTCCACAACACCTTGCCATTGTCCTGATCAAGCGCCAGCACATAACGATTGGCATCGCCAGCAAACAAAAGTCCGCCACCTGTGGCCAGCACGGAGGATGTTTGCACAGGACGATCTTCATACTTCCACTTAATGGCGCCATCAGCGACATTCATCGCGAAGATCACGCCAGGCTTGTCAATGCCACGTGGATTGACCTTGGGGCCAGATTTGATCGAACCGACCGCATTACCAGGTGTGAATTCCTGGACAGCAGGAGATTGAGTCTGACAAGCTTCGTTTTCAGGAACGAAGAAGGTCTTGTTCAGCGGGCTGTAAGAACCAGTCTGCCAGAGCTTGCCACCATTGGTCGTGGTGCAGATCAGAACTTCTTGATTCACCGCTTTAGGAATGACGTCCACATTCATCGTCACCTTGCCGTTTGAGTCGATGCTCTTCACAGCATTTTGATAGATGGTTTCCTTGGACCAGAGATATTTGCCAGTGTCGCGATCAAGACCAAAGGTGATGCCGTTTTTACCAGCTGTGGTCACCAACATGTGACGGGTTGTATTGCCCTGCACATCATCAACCAGAACGCGTTCAAACGGGCTATCCAAATCCCAGTTGTCGCGCGGCAGATGCTGATAATACCATTTCAGCTTGCCGGTTTTGGCATCGAAAGCCAATGTGCTGTTGGTATAGAGCGTGTCGCCAGCCCCTGAGCCACGAATGACTTCCGGATAAGGCCCAGGCATGCCAACGCCCCAGAACAAAGTATTGGTGCGGGGATCATAAGAACCTGTGGCCCAAGGTGTACCACCCCAACGGTTTTCCCCCGGAACACCACCCCATGATGCCTGCTGAACAGGATTGCTGGGATCATCAATGGTGTTGAAGCGCCACAATTCCTCGCCCTTATTCACATCATGGGCGGTGATATAGCAGCCACCGGCTGTGCCGGTGATCGAGCAGCCGGAAATAGCGGAATAGATTGTGTCATTCACAACCAAAGCGCCGATTGTATAGCTATAGCCCTTGGAGGGATCATAGACCTGCTTCTGCCAGACAACCTTACCAGTCGCAGCTTCGAGCACGACAATCTTGGCATCGAATGTAGTCAGAACAATCTTATCGCCATAGAGCGAGACGCCATTCTTCTGACGACGGGCCTGATTGCGCTGATAAGCCCAGCTCTGCGGCAGTTCGGTGAAGGCATGCTTATATTCCCAGATCAGATCACCCGTCTTGGCATCGAGCGCATTGACGATGCCATTATTGGTCGAGAAGAACATAATGCCATCATGCACAAGCGGAGCGCTTTCCTGCTCGCCCGTATCAGGCATGGGATAGGCCCAAGCCAGCTCAAGATCCTTCACATTGGTCTTGTTGATCTGGTTCAGCGGGCTATAGCCCTGATTGTCGAGCGTACCGCGCCAGCTCAGCCATTCCTCAGCTGTCGGCTTGAGCAGCATATCTGTAGTGACGGGCTTGTAAGAGCGGGCAGGCGCCTGCGCAAACACAGCCGAGCTCGTAACAGCCAAAGCGGCCGTTGCGAGAAGAGCAGTTTTCAAGCTTGTTGTCATGATTTTTCCCCGAGCTTATGTTTCTAAACTTGGTGGGATCGAGATCAGCCCCTCACCCAAACTATTTCGGCTCACGCCGATGGCAGCTGATTGCCATTAGACCCTTAGGGCGTACCCCCCGGACCAGGCAAAGCCGGCGGCGTGGAGGAGGGTGCGACTGTGGGTAGAGTTTTGCCTGCGGTAAAGGCTTGCGGAAGCTTAGGCGCAGCTGGCGCCGCAGCAGCCTCAGTTTTGGGAGCATCCCCAACAGTTGGTAAAGTCTTGCCAGCCGTAAAGGCTTGCGGAAGCTTGGGCGCAGCTGGTGCTGCGGGCGCATTGGCGGGCGCAGCAGCGGGAGCTGAAGCAGCCGCAGTCGCCTTGACCAGTTCGATTTTGGGCAGATCAGCCAGATTCAGCGCACGCGTCCCAACAGGAGCGCCATTGGTGGACAGAATATGCGACAAAATTTCAATATAGGCGCTATCACCCAATTGGCCTGGGCTAGAAGGCGGCATAGCCACCGAGAAATAATCATAAATACCTTGGGCTGTGATCCACGAGCCCATCACATCCTTGCCCCTCAAGGCGGGGGCCTCATCTCCCTGCAATTGAGCGCCATGGCACTGGGCGCAATTGGCTGAGAATAAAGCTGCACCATTGGCCGCTTGTTCCTTGGTGAAAAAACCCTCGGCTGTCTGAGCGAGAGCTGCGCTGGAGACACCCACCACCACAGCCGCACCCAAAAGAGCC
>CAIVAX010000351.1 GCA_903903935.1 uncultured Hyphomicrobiales bacterium
AAATCTCGTGCCTGCCGCGCCTGTTGTTCCTGCAGGGGTGAATGGGCAAGCCACTGGCGCCCCAGCAGCGGGTCTTGTACCAGCTGCAGTAACGCCAGCCGTTCCTGCAGCTGCTTCCAACCCTGCTTCTGCTGTGCGAGCGACAACGCCATCAACTGCAAATACTCCAGCAGCTGCAACTCCAGCTACGCCAGTGGCTGCAGCGCCTCTTGCCGCTGCGCCTGCTGCGGCTGCGCCTGCGCCTGCTGCGCGCACCACTCCGCCAGGGGCTGCCGTGACCCCAACAGCTGCCGCGACCCCTGCAGTTGCCGCGACCCCTGCAGTTGCCGCAACTCCTGCACGTTGATGTTCGCTTTCATGCGCCTTGGTCTGGCAGGTTGATATGCTTTGGCATTGGCGCCAGATGCAGGGTGAGGATCTCCAAGACGTTCAGGCTTTGGCGAATGATCTGCATCCTGATCTGCCCGAGCGCGAGAGCGTCTTGCGTGAAAAATATCAGCTCAGTCCTGCATGCTGCTTTGTGTTGATCAGTGGAGAGACCATTCAGGGCTATGCATTTGTGCATCCCTGGCGTGTTTTGACTATTCCTGCCCTAGATGATTTTTTGCACCAGCTGCCCGCTGAGCCCGATTGCCTTTATCTGCATGACATAGCGCTGATAGAGCAAATGCGCGGACAAGGGGCTTTGCGCGCATTGTTCGATTTGATTTTGGGCTTTGCCTTTCAATCTGATCTGCGCTGTTTGGCGCTCACCTCTGTGCATGGCAGTGAGGCGATCTGGGCGCATTATGGCTTCGTGCGACAGGACAATCCCACTCTCTCAACCGCACTTGCCTCCTATGGGCCGAGCGCCTGTTATATGATGCGTGCTTTGCCTAGCGCGGATGCAACACGCCAGAATCGATAAGGCGTCGTTGAAACGTCAGGATCGCAGTCTGATCGGGGCAATCATAATAGCGCCCCTTGCACAGCTGCAGCAGACGCAGACGCTCCACATGTGAGTCCGGCAAGGGCAGGCCGGCAGCGGAAAGCAGGATAGAGCTGATATAGGCCACATCGCTCACCTCAGCCTCGGGCAAGGGAGCGGGTTGGAAATTAAGTGCGTCAATCGCAAAGTAAGTTTGATAGGCGATGGAATCGGGCGGTGGGACAATGTCCTCCGCCTCTAGACTGTCGGCAAATCCCAGCAGCATGCGGGTTGCGATAGGATGATGGTCGCCATAATGCAGGATGACAAAGCGCTCATTGGGAAAGCGTTGCTGCAATTGGGTGCGAAACTCTTCATAATCGGTTTTGGCGAGCCACAGACGGCGCAGATATTCGTTCATTTCTGGATAAGAACCCGGCCCGCCGCCTGGCACGCTCTCTTGCGGGAAATAGGTCTGATCATAAGGCCAATGGGTCGCCATGGTCTCGATAAAGGTGAAGAGCGGCTTGGAGGAGTTGGCAAAATGCTTGGCCATATCTTGCATGGCATTGCCAAAATAAAAGCGATCGCGCTCGACGACTGTTAAAGCGCCTTGATCCTTGGCATCCATGATTTCACGCAATCCAATCGAGGTGAAAAAGGGCGCAGCAGAGATAAAGCTCTTCAGCATGGGATAGAACACAATTGTGCGATATCCGCAGGCGGTCAGAGTTTGCGGCAAGGTGTCTTTCAGTCTTTGCACCATATAGGTCTGCAAAAAGGATTTGAGCCCGCCAAAAGATCTTGTCGAGAGGCCGGTCAGAATCGAAAATTCAGTGAGCCAGGATGCGCCGCCATAGGTTTCCACGCGCATGCGATGCAGACGTCCGTCGACAGACTCAAAGAAGGGATCCAGTCGCTTGTCATAGGTCTGCCCGGGCAGAATGCTGGGCGGGACGACGGATTCTTCATGGATCAAAATTATATTGGGCGGCTTGCTCTGCGGTGCGCAGGTTTGATCTGTCTTGAAAAGGGGCAATTGTGTCGTCTGTGCGGCCTCAATGATCTGCCCGCGCATCAAGGGCTCGGCAACATCCGCCCAAGAGGCATAGAAGGAGGAGAGAAATAAATCATCCCAATAGAATTGGGTGTGACGGCGCTCCTCCTTCATCCCAGCCGCGAGGATGCTGATCATCACTGATGGCACAAGCAGAGCGCTGGCGATCCAGCGCCGGCGCAGAGGCGTTTCAAAGCGCAGACTAAGCCCAGCGCTGAGTATGAAGAGCAAAAGCAGGCCAACAAAGGCCAAGAGAAAGGCGGCATGGCCCGACCATAGACGCGCAATCAGATCAGATGTGGGAAAGTAGAAATAGAGATCATAGGCATGCGCCACCATTTTCTCAGACGATCGTTTGATTGTTGAGATCAGCACAATTGTCGCGACAAAATAACCAAGGCACAGGCTGGCAAATAAAATGCGTCGGCTGGCAAGGATGAGGGCGAGCAAAAGCGACAGCGTAATGGCGCTCGTCGCCAATAGATTAATGCCCGATCCCTCCGACCTGACAATATAAGCGCTAACGGCCAATAGGATCAGCGCGGCCAGAGCCCAGCGTCCCAGCTCCCTGCGGGGCCATGGGGCGTGTGCCCCATTGGCTTTGGCGGGTTTATCCTCGTTCATCGCGCGCTCTGTTGGGGCAGTCTCACAGGATGAAGCTGACGGAGCCGAGTGATCCCAATTCATGTGATTTGAGATGCACGCGGCGCTCCTTGATTTTGAAGCTGCCAGATTCAATCCTCAAAATATGGCGAATGCTGCCGACATATTCCCCAATGCGCTCATTGCGGCGATAGCGATGGCAGATGAAATTAGACCACACTGTTAAAAGATCGCCGTGCTGTTCCATCAAACGCACATTGCCAATGATGCGGCTGAGATGCGAATGGGGATGTTCGGCGTGGCAATTGGGATCGAGCACGCGGATCACACGTTGGCGAATACGTTCGCGATTATCGGCAATGGTGAAGAGCGTGCCAAGATGGCTCGCCTCAAGATTGTCATTGGGGGGAATGTAATAGGCGGCATCTTCGGTGAGCAGCTCTTCCCATTCCTTGAGTTTCCAATTGTCGAGAAGATAGGCTTCTTGAAACAGGAAATCTTCGACAGCGGCTCTGGTGACAGTAAAGGTCTTGGACGCGCCACTCATGTGCGCTCTCCCGTACTTGTTCCCTTACTCGCGCTTGTCATCAATGTGTTCCATTTGCGCCAGAAGATGCGCAGATGATGTTCATCAGAGTTGAGCTGTTCGCCTTCGCGGCCCATGCCGCGCGACATTTCCGACCAGCGATCATCTTCCCAATTGGCAAGACCTTGTTGCACCATTTCCAGTGCTTCCACATCATCGGGTGTGGCAAAGCCGCCGGGGCCGTAGAAGGTCAAAAAGGCATCCAGACGACGGGCGCGTGCGGCCTCGCTTTCTTCCACCGGGCCAAGGGCCCAAGCGAGCACATGCATTTTATTGGGTCCATCAGGATAGAAAGTGCGGATGGTCACTGATGAGCCATCATTGATGACGAGATTGGGGAAGATCACAAGATTGCGATTGGTATCGGCCACGCGTGTGGCGCGCTCTTCACCCAGACGCTGAACAAGTTCAGCTCGAATGTCATCAATCTCGGCTTTGGCCTCTTCGCCATAAATGGGAATCCATTTGGCAACAGGACGGCCACGGAAATTCACATTGTCGGTTGTGAAATGACCATTGCCCAGTTCAATCGCCCAGCCGCGTGTGGGCAACACTTGATCCTTGGCTTTGGGCGGCTCCACTTTGACCCCTGAATTGGCCATATAGTTCAGCCAAGTCGAATGGGTTGAGGGCAGGTGATAATCATCGACGGAATTTTCGACCATCAGTTTCCAATTGGCCGAGACATCATATTCCTGCGTGCCGGGCAGAACTTCCATCTGCCCTGAGGGGGATTGGTCGATGACCAGATCGATGTATTCGGTTGCCTTGCCCAGATAGTCGATCAAGGGCTGCGCATTGGCATCGAGATTCATAAACCAGAAGTCGCGATAGCTTTCGAAGCGCGCCGGACCCTTTAAGCCATAATTGCTTTTGTCGAATGCCTCTGTATAGGCCTCTTCGCCTGGCACGCGTTGCAAAGCGCCGTCATTGCCATAGATCCAGCCGTGATAAATACAATTGAAGCGCCGTGCATTGCCGGCCCGCTCATTGCACACAATCGCGCCGCGATGGCGGCAGGTGTTGAAATGACAATGCACTTGGCCTGCCTGATCGCGAACAAAAATAACCGGGCGGCCAGCCACACGGCGTGTTTGATAATCGCCCGGCTTTTTAAGCTCAGAGCCATGGCCGACATAAATCCAGCATTTGGCAAAAATCGTGCGCATTTCATCGCGCAAGACTTGGTCTGATACCAAAGCCTCCCGATCAAGCAGGAAGACGCCTTTTTGAGGATCGTCAACCACGAAGGAACGGCTATTGCTCATAAGGGCCTCTTTCTCTTCTGCGTCAGATGCGATGCTCTTGAGCGCTGCGCGCTTAGCAACATCGAAGGTTTGGGGGTCAAATCCCGAGCTTGCGGCTTAGAGGCTTGTTCTCTAAACCGATCAGACCTGTTCGGGCGGCAAAATACTCCTTGGAGGGGCTGGTGTCATCTCAGAAGCGACTTTTCATGTGTGCAGTCTCTGATCTTGCGCAAGGTCAGGTGATGCTGGTCGAGCGAGATGAGGGCAATCTGGCCGTCTATAATGTCGAGGGACAGTTTTTTGTCACCGATGATCGCTGCAGCCATGGTCTGGCCAGTCTGGCCGAGGGGGCGGTGATTGGCGATGAAATCGAATGCCCCATGCATTTTGGCATGTTTAAGATTGCTACGGGGGAGGCCAGCGGCCCGCCCTGCAGCATTCCCATCCGCACTTATTCCGTCAGTGTTGAGGGTGATCAGGTCTTTGCCTTGATCGATGAAGGCTAGATTTTCGCTAAAAAACCGCCCAGCCGCATCAGGCCTTCCGGCCAGGGGCCATGGCCTGACTCGGCATTGATATGGCCGCTGTCTCCCGCATCAATCAATTGGGCGGCCCAAAGCTTGGCGAGGGTTTCGCTGTCCGCGAGGCTTCCAAAGGGATCATTGCGGCTGGCCACAAGCACGCTGGGGAAGGGCAGGGGCTGATGTTCAATGTCGGCAAAGGCAGCATCAACCCCCGGCAGGCTGGCAAGATTGCGGGTTGAGGGGGGCGTCACCAGAAAGGCGCCACGCACCTTGCCCGGGGCAAAATGTCGCGCCGCATGGGCAATCGCATGCACGCCCAAAGAATGGCCAATCAGCACAACGGGCCTTTGCGCGTCTGCCACGGCTTTTGTCAGAGCCTCAGTCCAATGGGCGAGTTTGGGTTGGTGCCAATCGGCTTGATGGACCCTGCGGGCGGTAGAAAGTTTCTGCTCCCAGCGCGTCTGCCAATGATCAGGGCCGGAGCCGCCCAATCCTGGCACAATCAGAAGATCGGCCTCAGCTACACGCATGATTGCTCTCGTCTGGGTTAGTGTGTGTCGTCCGGTTTCACATCCGGGCGCACATAAGTCACATTGGGCCCGCCCTTTTGCGATTTCAAATAGCCCTCGACATCGCCCAAGGGATCCATGGCTCGGCGCAGACGTTGACCGACCAATTGATCGACCTGAATGGCCTGTGAAATGCCCAGATCGCGGCCCAATTGCACGGTGATCTTGTGATGTTCCAGCGGGGCGAGATGGCGCGAGCCAATTTCGCGCGCAATGCCTAATGTGAAGCTCTCGAGCTCTGCGGCGGGGACAGATTGAGAAATGACGCCCAATTCATCGGCCTCTTTGCCGGTGAAATTGCGTCCCACCAAGGCAATATGCGCCAGCTTCTTCACTGGTAATCCGCCATGCAGCAAAGTGGAGGTGACCAATTGTCCAAAGGAGCCGCGCAGAATTTCGGGCATGCCTAGCTGCGCATCCTCAGCCGCATAGACCAGATCATGACAATTCATAATGCCCAGCGCACCGCCTAAACAATAGCCGTGCACTTGCGCAATCATAATGCGGGGAAAATTGCGAATGGCTTCGGCCAGCTGAATGGTTGGTGTTGGCCTGTCCCAATCCAGCAGCGGGCCATTGGAGAC
>CAIVAX010000352.1 GCA_903903935.1 uncultured Hyphomicrobiales bacterium
GGACATGAAGATCTGGGCACGGATATTTATTGGGATTCGTCGCGCCATTTTGGCGTTTCGCCCTTTATTCCCAATTCAGCGATGATTTTTGTGCCCTCTGACAAAACATGGCACGGATTTGAGAAGCGCCCCATCAAGGGCGTGCGCAAATCTGTGATTTTGAATTATGTCACGCAGGATTGGCGCGCGCGCGAGCAATTGTCTTTTCCAGACACACCCGTGCGTGTTTAGCCATTGAGGTGTTCGCGATGGGCGAGATAGCGCTGCGCAATTTGGCTGGCGATCACGCCGGTTGAATCGAGCGGCTCATAGCTCCACTGCTCAATCTCGCCCTGCCAGCGCCGCACATATCCTGCTTCCGCGAGTTGATCGATAAAGCCGATGGTTTTGGATGGCTTGCTTTTGGTCAGCTTGATGTGGGGTTGATAGACATGCACGGGCCTGCCGGAGGCGCAGGCTTCGCCAACCATATTCACACTATCGCCTGTGACGATAATCGCCTCGGCCATGGCCAGCATGGGGATATAGGGATTGGTGCCCTCGCCCTCCCAGATGAAGCAGGTCTTATCCGTGGCGCCCGCTGCGGCGAGGCTTTGGCGAATCAGCGACAGGCAATCCAGCGGGGTGCGGCGCGAGGGGGTGACCATGACTGCAAAGCCCTTGCGCAGACAATCGGCGGCAATCTTTGCCAAGGCCTGATGATCGTGGGAGCCAAAGTCATAATCGCCACTGGGGCCGCCGAGAATCAGAGCCAGACGTGGGCCGGTGAGGGCAGCAAGGCGGGGGTCTGGATTGAGCCGGCTGTCGGCCAAAGCTTGCGGGCGCAGAGGATGGGGCGAGGTGAGGGTGACAATGACATTCTCTCCCCGCAGGCGATCATGCGCTGGTACCCAGATCACATCAGCCGCGCCTGTGCCGGTTCTGGGGTCTTGCATGAAGATGGTGAAGGTCTTGCCGCCTGCGGCGGATTTGAGATGGCGCAAATAGGGGACTGTGACGCGCCCTGCGGCAATCGCAATATCGGGAAAGGGCGGCGCTAGGCAGGATCCTGCCTGCGTGGGGCGGTCCTTCCAATCAATTGGCCCCCAGGGGGCGAGTAGATCAAAGAGTTTGCGAGGCCGGATGGGGCGGGTTTGAGCGCTCAGGCCGAGCGCAGCAATAATGCCGTTGCAATTGGCCTCATGGCCAATTTTACCAGATCCCAACATCCAAATGCTGGTGCTAGGGGGCACCAGATCCGGCTCTGGGCTATGGGTCTGGTTAGGGTCAGACAAAAGCGATCTTGAGAATCTCGTAGCTCTTGCCGCCGCCCGGTGTGTTCACCTCCACCGTATCGCCAACCTTTTTGGAGATGAGCGCTCTGGCAATAGGCGAGGTGATCGACACGCGGCCGCTTTTCACATCCGCCTCGCTTTCGCCGACGATCTGATATTTCTTCTCTTCCTCAGTGTCCTCGTCGATGAGGGTGACGGTGGCACCAAATTTCACGGTATTGCCGGAGAGCTTGGAGACATCAATCACTTCGGCTCTTGATAATTTGTCCTCGAATTCGGCAATGCGGCCTTCGTTCAAGGATTGGGATTCCTTGGCGGCATGATATTCAGCATTTTCGGACAGATCGCCATGCGAGCGCGCTTCCGCAATCGCTTGAATGATGCGGGGGCGTTCTTCCTGCTGAAGCCGCTTCAATTCCACCTCCAGCGCAGCAAAGCCGCCGGTCGTCATCGGAACCTTGTCCATCATCAATCTCTTCTACTCGTTGATCATCTAGCCCGAAGGCGAGAGAATATCAGGAACGGCCCC
>CAIVAX010000353.1 GCA_903903935.1 uncultured Hyphomicrobiales bacterium
AGTGCCGATAATCGATCCTGCGGGATGCCGGGGGTTGCCATAATGGAGCGACCCATCGCATTGCCCATGGCAAAAAGATTCAAGGCCCGTCGTTCATCATCCGTCCGCCCAAGCTCCATCATTAAGGGGACGTCAGGCAAATCAGCATCGCGTGCGGTGGCATATTGAACAAGAATATTGACTTTTTTCTCGCGTAGCCAATCGCCATTATCAACTTTCATCGAGGCCCAGGCCTTGCTGCCGCCTTCCACTTCCCCGCGCTGCATCGCGAGATTTGTCTCGGCATTACTCGGATAGGCGGGGATGATTTTGAACTTGGTTCCAGCAAGCTGATTGAGTGCTTTCAGATAGAAAACTGTCGGAGACGCGGCACCCGAGCCGCCCATCACAGTTTCACGTGCTTGCGCGTCAACCAAGCTGCGTGTCGGGGATGTGTGCCATGTGTAAGTCACTTCAACGACGGGCGCGACACGACCAATCCAGGTGAATTGCAGCGCATCATATTGTACGCCGTCTGTGCCTAACAATTGTTCGATGGCAACAGATTGTGGCGCAGTCGCCATCACCGTGCCATCGCGCGCCGCTGCCCCATAGACCCAATTGGCCATGCGCAAATGCCCCGCGCCCGGCATATTTTTCACAATAATCGTGGGGCTCCCGGGCACATGCTTGCCCATGTAGCGCGCGACCAAGCGGCCATAGAGATCATAACCTCCACCGGGATCCGTGCCGACATAAAGTTCGATTGTCTTTGCGCGGTAGAAAGACTCGGGGTTTTGCGCCCAAGCGCTTGTCGCGCAAAGAACCGCAAAAGCAGATGCCATGGCTATTTTGTAAAAGCGCATGTTTTGCCTCCCCTCCTGCTGACGTCGCACGTCAAGCAGGCGCTTGAAAATCGAGCAACCGGTCTTGTGGAAAATCGTAGAGCCTGCCGTTCTGCGTCCATGATGGCAGGCACATTGCAGCGACTTTCGGCGCCATGTCGTTCGGCGTCAGCAAGATCATCGGATCCTCATCGGGCGCTGCTTGCGCGCGCAAAGAGGTGCGGATGGGACCGGGATTGCACAGCATCACGCGCATCGCCATGCCATCAACTTCGGAGGCATAGGTGCGGATCAAAGCGTCGAGCGCTGTCTTGGAAATGGCATAGGCACCGCGACCTGCCGCCATGCGCGCGCGCGAGCCTGCACCTGACGTCATAAACACGGCACGCCCATGCGGTGCCTTGCGTAAAAGCTGATCAAAATTGCGGATCAGACGCCAATTGGCCTCGACATTCGTACCAATGACGGAATGCCAGTCTTCTTCCGCCAATTCAGCCAAAGGCACGCGACGACCCATAATGGCCGCATTCCCAACGAGAATATCGAGCCGGCCCATGGTCTCTTCGATACGTTGCCGCAGACAGGCAACATCTTCGGCAGACCCGAGATCACAGGCCATCGCGGTGCAATTGGCTCCAATTTCGGCCTGAACCTGGGAAAGCTTCGCCTGATCGCGTGCTACAGCGACAACATGAGCGCCTCTAGCTGCCAGCGCCGCCGCAATCGC
>CAIVAX010000354.1 GCA_903903935.1 uncultured Hyphomicrobiales bacterium
CCCTGCAGGGGCGTTTTGGGCGGTCGCGGGCCTATTTGCTATGCCTTTGCTGCTCTTGGTGGCCATAGCGGGCATTTATGATCAGATTGCCGATCTGCCGGATGTTCAAGCCGGCATAGCCGGGGCGGCTGCCGCAGCCTCGGGCCTGCTGATTGGCACATCAATCAAAATGATGCGCGCGCTTAAATTGCGGCTTGTTGCCCTCACTTTTGCTCTGATCGCCTTTCTGGCTGTCGCCATTTTCCGCCTGCCTCTGGTGTGGACCCTCGCCGTGCTGATGCCTTTGTGTCTAGCCGCAACCTTTTGGGAGCGGCGGCGATGATGGAAACCCTGCTGTTTCGCTTCACTTTGCTATGTCTAGGCCTGTCTCTGATTTCTGTGGGGGGCGCGCCGTCCATTTTGCCCGAAATGCACCGCCAGCTGGTTGATAATTGGGGGGTTATTACTGACCGGACATTTGCCGAATCTCTGGCTCTGGCCCAAGCGGCTCCCGGCCCCAATATTATGGTAATCAGTCTGTTGGGCTGGCGGGTTGCCGGCCTCTGGGGTCTGATCCTGGCGTCTATAGGCATAATATTGCCCACAACAGTCTTGGCTGTTGGGGCCGGGCGTGTCTATGCACGGCTGATGTCAGCCGTCTGGTTCCCTAGCTTTAAGGCCGGTCTGCCACCCGTCGTACTCGGCCTTTTGGCCGCCAGCGGTGTCCTAACCGCCACTTTATCGGTGCATAATTGGTTTGGAGCCTCCCTGACGGGGGGAGCAGCCCTGTTTGCCGCATTCAGCCGGCGTAATCCGGTCATTGCTTTGCTGGGCGCGGCGGCTTTGGCCGTGCTGGCCCGGCATATAGGCCTGATCGATCTCTCCCAACATTGACCGGCCTAGGTTCGACTTTTGTCCTAGCTGCTTATCAGGGCTCGCGGCTTTATAGCCTTGCGCCTGTTATTGCACTGCGATATTGATCGCATCCAATGGATGAGTCTTATTTTGCGCTGGCGCAGGCTTAAATATCGCCATGTTCCCATGATCCGCACTATGCGACGCCATCAGTAAAGGTCACTCATGCCCGATCCGCTGAATTCTGGTTTGCTCAACGACTATCTGCCGCTGGTTGTTTTTATCGCGCTGGCCGGACTGGTCACGGCCGGACTTTTGATTGCCCCCTTCATCGTGGCCTTCAAAGCCCCCGATGCTGAAAAGCTGTCCGCCTATGAATGCGGCTTCGATGCTTTTGATGATGCGCGCATGAAATTCGATGTGCGCTTTTATCTCGTCTCGCTTCTCTTCATCATCTTTGATCTGGAAGTGGCCTTTTTGTTTCCATGGGCAATTGCCTTCAAGGATGTCGGCCTGTTTGGCTTTTGGTCAATGCTGATCTTCTTGGGCGTATTGACCATTGGCTTTATCTACGAATGGAAAAAGGGAGCTCTCGAATGGGATTGACCCCTGCCTCAATCGCGCCCGCCCCGCGTGGCATCATTGATCCCAATACCGGCAAGCCCATTGGTGCGGATGATCCTTTTGTGCTCAGCATCAATGATCAGCTTGCCGATAAAGGCTTTCTGGTCACCTCCACCGATGATCTGATTGCTTGGGCGCGCACCGGCTCGCTGATGTGGATGACCTTTGGTCTGGCCTGTTGTGCGGTTGAGATGATGCAATTATCCATGCCGCGCTATGATGTGGAGCGCTTTGGTTTTGCGCCTCGTGCCTCGCCCCGCCAGTCGGATGTGATGATCGTTGCGGGCACATTGACCAATAAAATGGCGCCTGCTTTGCGCAAGGTCTATGATCAAATGCCTGAGCCGCGCTATGTGATCTCCATGGGGTCCTGTGCCAATGGCGGCGGCTATTATCATTATTCCTATTCCGTGGTGCGTGGCTGTGATCGCATCGTGCCGGTGGATATTTACGTGCCCGGCTGCCCGCCTTCGGCAGAAGCTCTCCTGTACGGCGTCTTGCTCTTGCAAAAGAAGATCCGCCGCACTGGCACAATTGAACGCTAGCTCAATCAGCCCCGCTGCGACCTGCAGGATCGAATGAATGGATGACACCCTCAATCGTCTCGGCCAGTCCCTTCTGACGGCTCTCCCCGCCGATGTCAGCCGGTTCTATGTTGAGTATGACGAAGTGAATCTCGTCATTCATGCACCCAGCATGCTCAAGGTTTTGACCTTCTTGCGCGATGATCCCTCCTGCCTGTTTGTCTGCCCCATTGATGTGACCGGCGTTGATTATCCTTCGCGCGAGAAGCGGTTTGATGTCGTCTATCATTTGCTCTCGCCTCATCACAATGTGCGCATACGGGTGAAAGCTGCCCTTGGCGAGGGTGAGTCAATAGACTCCGCTGTGGCGCTTTATCCCGGCCTTCTTTGGTTTGAGCGCGAAGCCTATGACATGTTCGGCATTCATTTTGCCGGTCACCCGGATTTGCGCCGCCTGCTCACCGATTATGGCTTTACCGGCCATCCTCTGCGCAAAGACTTCCCCATGACTGGCTTTGTCGAAGTGCGCTATGATGATGACAAGAAAAAAGTCGTCTATGAGCCTGTCGCTTTGAGCCAAGATTATCGCAATTTCGATTTTCTCTCGCCTTGGGAAGGCGGCACACCGCTGCAATTGCCCGGCGATGAAAAAGCAGGGGGCTGATCGGACCCGACATGACACAGCAAAACCTGCGCAATTTTACCATTAACTTTGGTCCCCAGCATCCTGCGGCCCATGGCGTTCTGCGCCTTGTGCTGGAGCTGGATGGCGAAGTCGTCGAGCGCGTCGATCCGCATATCGGCCTGTTACATCGCGGCACGGAAAAGCTGATGGAGGCGCGCACCTATCTGCAGAACGTGCCTTACTTCGACCGGCTCGATTATGTCGCGCCGATGAATCAGGAACATGCCTTCTGCCTTGCCATTGAAAAATTATTGGGCGTTGAGGTTCCGCGCCGCGCGCAATTGATCCGCGTGCTGTTTTGCGAAATTGGCCGTCTGCTGTCCCATCTTCTCAATCTGACGACGCAGGCGATGGATGTGGGCGCTTTAACCCCGCCGCTATGGGGCTTTGAAGAGCGCGAAAAGCTGATGGTCTTTTATGAGCGGGCCTCAGGTTCACGCATGCATGCCAATTATTTTCGCCCCGGTGGTGTGGCCAAGGATCTGCCTCCTGAGCTGATCCGTGATATTGGCGCTTTCTGCGAGCCCTTCCTGAAAGTCTGCGATGATCTGACCGATCTCTTCCTCGATAATCGCATCTTCAAACAGCGCAATGTCGATATTGGCATTGTCTCTTTGGAGGATTGCTGGAAATGGGGCTTTTCGGGCGTGATGGTGCGCGGCTCAGGCGGCGCTTGGGATTTGCGCAAATCGCAGCCCTATGAATGCTACGAGGAAATGGATTTCG
>CAIVAX010000355.1 GCA_903903935.1 uncultured Hyphomicrobiales bacterium
ACGGCGCTCAATCGCATTTACTCGGCGCCGCCCGATGGGTTGTTGATGATGATTGTCAATGGAACCGGCGCTGTGCTGGCGCAATTGACCGAAACACAGGGCGCGCGCTTTGATTTGGCAAAGGTGGGTCATTTGGGCACAGTGAGCGCCTCGCCCTGGGTCTGGCTGGTTGGCCCCACATCGCCGATCAAAACACCGGCGGATGCGCTGGCGTCTCTCTCCAATCGTATGATGTGGTCGGGCGGTGGCCCGATGGATGGGCTATCGGATGGCGCCGCCTTTACCTGCGAAGCCCTCAAGCTCAATTGCAAAATCGTCTTGGGCTATCCGGGCAGCAATGAAGCGGCTCTGGCCGTTTCGAAAGGCGAGATGGATGCGATTTATGTCTCCGATACGTCGGCCAATAATTATGTCAAAGCTGGACTCAATCGCGCCATTGCAACGATGGGCCGCGACAAATCGCGGTTCTTCCCGAATTTGCCAACCATTTTTGAATCCGTGCCACTCAATGCAGAACAGACATGGCTGTTTGATTATCGCGCCACGATTGAAAATCTTGGCCGCATTCTGATTACCTCTCCCGGCCTGCCGCCTGCCCGTTTGGCCTATATGCAGGAGGCTGTGCGCAAAGCGCTGACCGATCCCACTCTGGTGGCCGAAGGCGAGAAGACACAGCGCTATATTGATTTCATCGATGCGGATAAGACTCGCAAGGCCACTTTGAGCGCCATCAGCGATCTCACCCCCGAACAGCGCAATAAGATTGTTCAGGTGCTCACTGTCGCCGAGCAAAAATAAGTCCCGGCGCGTAAGGGCAATCAGGCTGAGCTGTGCTGCAAATCAGCATAGCTCGCAGCATTGTTATGGGCCTGCAGTCTTAGCATCGTGCTTTTACTCTCCCAACTTGGCGCGCTTTGGGTTATGTCGAGGGCATGGATGAGCAAGATTTGTTATCACAGTCAGGAGCGACAGGGAGCCGCAAGGCGTCTGTGATTGCGCATGTGCTTGTCCCTGTTGCGGTGGATATTGCTTATTCCTATCTGATCCCCGCTGGGCTTGCTCTGCAGCCGGGTGATTTTGTCACAGTGCCTTTGGGAGCTCGTCACGCGCAAGGTGTTGTTTGGGAGATAGAGACAGGCGCATCGGCAAGTAATCTCAAATCGATTATTGGCAAAGTTGATCTGCCACCGCTGCGCCAGAATTTGCGGGAGTTCATGGATTGGGTGGCGCGCTGGACTTTGGCGCCGCGCGGCATGGTGTTGCGCATGGCTGTGCGTGCGCCCGACCATGCCGCACCCGAAGTCGTGCGTCTGGGTGTTAGGCTGACTGGCACTCTGCCGCAACGTCTCACGCCTGCACGCCAACGCGTGCTCAGTGCAGCGGAGGGCGGATTATTATTTGCCAAATCGGCTTTGATGGAAGCAGCCAATTGTTCAGCCAGTGTGATTGATGGCTTGGTTGATGAGGGGGCTTTGGATATTCAGGCTTTGCCACAAGAGCCTTTGGCTTTGCCGCCTGATCCTGACTTCATGCAGATGGCGTTGGAGCCTGCGCAAAATGAGGCAGCACTGCGTTTGCGCGCGTGCGTTGCAGATCAAAATTTTTCCGTCACTTTGCTCGAGGGTGTGACGGGATCGGGCAAGACAGAAGTTTATTTTGAGGCTGTGGCAGAGGCAATCAAAGCCAAGCGTCAAGTGCTCATTCTGATGCCAGAAATTGCGCTCACGGGGCAATTTCTTGATCGCTTTGCCCAGCGCTTTGGTGTGCGCCCCGGCGAATGGCATTCGGGGGTTAGTCCGCGCAAACGGGCTCGTCTGTGGTCAGCGATTGCGCAAGGCGAGGTGCAGGTTGTCGCGGGGGCGCGCTCGGCTTTGTTTCTGCCCTTTGCACAATTGGGTCTCATCGTTGTCGATGAAGAACATGAGAGCGCTTATAAGCAGGAAGATGGCGTCTCTTATCATGCGCGGGATATGGCTGTGGTGCGCGGGCGCATTGAACAGGCCTGCGTCATTCTTGCCTCTGCCACGCCGTCGATTGAAACGCGCGTCAATGCCGAGCAGGGGCGCTATCACCATCTGCATTTAGATGCGCGTTATGGCGGGCGCATTCTGCCCGATCTCAAAGCCATTGATCTGCGCAAGGATGCGGCCCCGCGCGGGCAATGGATTTCTCCTTCGCTCGTCACAGCCATTAGGCAAACGCTTGAGCGCGGCGAACAGGCTTTGCTCTATTTAAACCGACGCGGCTATGCGCCTTTGACCCTGTGCCGCTCCTGCGGACATCGTTTTCAATGTCCGCAATGCACCGCTTGGCTTGTCGAACATCGCTTTCGCCAGGCTCTGGTGTGCCATCATTGCGGCCATGTGGAAAAGCGGCCCGATGCTTGTCCCGAATGTGCAGCCGTGGATTCGCTGATTGCTTGCGGGCCGGGTGTGGAGCGCCTTGCCGATGAAGTGGCCGCTTTGTTTCCACAGGCCCGTTGCCTCGTCCTGTCCTCGGATATGCCGGGGGGCATGGAGCGCTTGCGGCAGGAGTTTGATGAAATCGCCAAAGGCGAGGTGCAGATTGTGATTGGCACGCAATTGGTCGCCAAGGGCCATAATTTCCCTTTCATGACCTTGGTGGGGGTGATTGATGCCGATGTCGGTTTGGCCTCTGGCGATCCAAGGGCCGCTGAGCGGACGTTTCAAATGCTGCAGCAAGTCACCGGCCGCGCCGGTCGGGGTGCGGCGTCTGGGCGTGGGCTGGTACAGACCTTCCAGCCTGATCATCCTGTTATTAGGGCCCTGATTTCAGGCGATTTTGAGCGCTTTTATCAGGAGGAGACCGAACAAAGGCGGCGGGCGGGCCTGCCGCCCTTTGGGCGATTGGCGGCGCTTATCATCTCAGGGCCGGATCGGCAATCGGCCGAACGCCATGCCAGAGCCCTTGTGCGCGCCGCGCATGCCTTGCCTCAATCTGATCGCTGGCATTTGCCACAGCCCGGCCAAATGCCCGGACCCGAGGATGTGATGTTGCTTGGGCCGGCCGAGGCCCCCATTGCAGTGGTGCGCAAGCGCCATCGCTTCCGGATTTTGGTGAAGGGGCCAAGACAGACAGATTTACAGGGGTTTTTGCGCGCTGTGCTGGAGACAGCGCCCCGGCCTCTGGCTGGTGTCAGGGTAGCAGTGGATATTGATCCGCAAAGCTTTCTTTAGCAGGGCGCAAGCTAAACCATTTAACTTGAAGGGTTTAGTGCGAATCGGACGATTTGATCGCGGCTGTATTGGGGGGCTTTGGTCGCCTCCTGCGGTTGTAAGGGGAGCGGCTGGACAGCTTTTGGCAAAGCCGATCTTATGGGGAGCAACTTTTGGCGTGAGATTTTTACCACTGGCCAAGCTTGGCCCGGCGATGGCGCTGATCCTTCAGTTTAACAAATCAGGCTTGTTTCTAAAGACTTTTTTTAAATTGAGGGCGAGCTAGCCCCGGGCTGGGGCAGTGGGATGGGGTTTAGCCTTCCCCAGCTTTGGCAAAAGCTGTGAGGCTAAGGCTTGTGCACAAAAAAGCCATATGTTACGTCCCACACGCCTTCGGGATTGTGATGCGCTTGCGCAGACCCTTCTCGTTTTCAAACCGATTGCAGGGCCAGCTTTGCGTCTTGATGCTGCAAA
>CAIVAX010000356.1 GCA_903903935.1 uncultured Hyphomicrobiales bacterium
ATTTCGAATATGACGATGAGAATGAATATTTTGCACGCGCGCATGATATGGAGCGCGAGATCACCCGCTGGGCAGGAACCACAGAGACGGGCTTTCCCGTCATCGTGTCCATGCTGATTGATGATCGCGGGATTGTGCAGGGGCTGCGCATGGTGACCGACCCGCGTCCCTCCTTTCGCAATGATGTGTTTGAAGCTGAATTGCGCAAACGGGAGGTTGGCTATCAATTTGGCGGTGTCATGGCTGCACGCTTCAATCTCATCCCCAGCGAGCATTGCAAATCGGAACCTTTGGCAGAAGGCGAAAGCAAGATTGCGGGCGTGTCCTTCAAACAAAATTGTGAAATGCGCGATGCCGAGTATAAGCTGATTTATTCAATCAAATGGAATTATTTCAGAAAGCCCGGACAAAACGCCTATGATCCGCGTGTGCCGGGCAGAGCAACGCAGGGGGAGTTTGAAAGCTCCGCCCGCTTTGAGCTGAAAGTCGACACGGCGCGCTAAAGCTCAAGGCAGCTGACTACCATCTGGCATAATGGTTTTATCCAGAATAGCCTCTTCTATCTTCACGCCGGTTAGATCGGCTTTGCGCAGGTTCGAGGCCGTGAGTGTAGCTTGATCCAGCTTGGCATCACGCAATTTTGCACCATAGAGATCAGCACCCGAGAGATTGGCTGCGCTGAAAGTGCTCTCCATCAATTCGGTATTGATCAACCGCGTGCCTTGCAAACTCGCCTTAGTGAAATGAGCGCCGCGGGCAAAAGCAAAATCGAGCGCCGCGCCATCGAGCTGGGCTTGCTCAAATTGTGAATCCGCCAGCCTTGCTTTACGCAAATCGGCCTGTGTGAGAGTGGCCTTGCTGAAATCAACCCGCGTGGCACGCACAGCGCCCATCATCGCTTTGGACAGATCAGCGCCCTCAAGCGATGCCCCATCGAGCTTGGCGCCATAGAGCATAGCCTCGCTGAGATTGGCTTTGCGCAGGCTGGCGCGCGAGAGATCGGATTTGTTCAGATTAGCCCCATCCAATTGCGCGCCATCGAGTTTGGCGCCGATCAGGCGTGCATCATGGAAATTGGCATTTTTCAAATTGGCGCCGGTCAGATCGGCACCCGAAAGATCGCGACGCTTGAAGCTGACCTCAGCCAAATCGCAATTCTGGCAGGATTTGCTTTTGCCGGATAGAAAATCCTCGCGCTCCCCGGCCTGAGCCCTCTGCGAGATGAGGCAAGACGCAAGCAGGACAAGGGCCAGCCCTAGCCAGTTCTGGGGCAGGGCGGTCGTGACGGGGGCAATGGGAGGCCGCATGAGGAAACTCAGATGATGTGATCAGCACTATGCCCGTTTATCTTCGCGAGGCCAACTCATATAAGCAAGAGATTGCAACGCAAAAGGGATGAAATCTCAGCTTGACGCCTGATCCTGTCGCTCTAAACAAAACTCAACACATCCCATTGGATCGGGACATTTGGGGCCCCGGCGAGGAAACCGAAAGATGCATGACATGGATTTTGATCACGAACATGCTCAAATGTCCGATGAGGATCGGGCTGCGCTCGCCCGTGCCATTTGGGAGCAAGAGACAGTTGAGCTCACCACTGTAGGCATAGATATTGGCAGCTCGACCTCGCATCTCTTATTTGCGCAAGTGATTTTGCAACGTCAGACACAGGGCCTCTCCAGCCGCTTTGTGGTGATCGAGCGCCATATTGTTTGGCGCTCTCCCATCATGCTCACGCCCTTTTTGCGCGATGGCACGATTGATGCCGATGCTTTGCGACTCTTCATTCAAAAGGCCTATGAGAGTGCTGGTTATAAGCCGGAGGATATTGATAGCGGCGCTGTCATTCTCACCGGTGAAGCGATCAAGCGCAAAAATGCCAGAGCGATTGATGAAATCTTTGCCAGCGAGGCGGGCAAATTTGTCTGCGCGACAGCGGGCCATAAACTTGAATGTATTTTGGCAGCGCATGGCTCTGGCGCCGTGGCGCTTTCGCGCGAGCGCGCCAGCACGATCTTGCATATTGATATTGGCGGGGGCACGACCAAGCTCGCGCTGATTGATAAGGGCGTGATCCTTGGTGTCATGGCCTTTGCTGTTGGCGGGCGCTTGGTTGCACAAGATGCCAATGGGCAATGGACCCGAGTGGATGATTCTGCGCTGCTTGTGGCCAAGGAATTGGGTCTGGCCACCGATGCAGCAGCAATGGGT
Source organism: uncultured Hyphomicrobiales bacterium (assembly GCA_903903935.1). Classification (GTDB taxonomy): domain Bacteria; phylum Pseudomonadota; class Alphaproteobacteria; order Rhizobiales; family Beijerinckiaceae; genus Terripilifer. The sequence continues at coordinate 2,212 of CAIVAX010000356.1, forward strand.
GATGAGGGCCAGCGCATCAAAATTGCGCAACGTTTGGCGCAGGTCGCCGCTGATTATGTCTTGGGCGCGCCCTTGGACGATCTGGGCCGCGCATTGCAATTAACTGAAAGCCTGCCGCGCGATCACAAGCCCACCGCTTTCACCTTTTCGGGCGGCGTGGCCGAATATATTTTCACTTATGAAGAGCACGAATTTGGCGACATCGCCAAACCTTTGGCGCGTGAATTGACTCAGCAATTGGGCAAGCGCGGCGGCGTGCCTTTGATTGATCCGGGCCAGCGCATAAGAGCCACCGTGATCGGTGCCTCGCAATTCACCGTTCAGGTCTCTGGCAAGACCATTTACCTGCAGGACACCAGCGTTTTGCCGGTGCATAATATTCCCGTTGTCCATTTGGGCATGGATCTGGCGCATGACTTGAATGTTGAGGCCTTGGCTGATGGCTTACTCAAAGCCGCCAGCCTGATGGATCTGGCGCCTGATGCGCGTCTGGCCATTGCCTTTACTTGGGCGGGTGATCCAGAATATGCGCGCCTGCTCATCATGGCCAAAGCAATCATGAAGGCTTTTGCGCCGCAGGGCACACGCGATGAAATGCTGGTCTTGATGATTGATGGCGATGTCGGCCGCACTTTGGGGCGCCTGCTCGACAAGGAATTACATCTCAAGGGCAAGCTTGTGTCTATCGACGGCATGCAATTGCAAGAGCTCGATTACGTGGATATGGGCGAATATATCAATCCCCCCGGCGTCGTGCCGGTGGTGATCAAATCGCTCTTATTTTCGTGAGCTGATCTGTCAGCTTCTACCAATCTCAATATCAAGACCGATATCGAGAACGGGAGCTGAATGGGTGATTGAGCCGGAGGACACAAGATCAACGCCGGCTTCGGCAATCTCCTTGATATTATCAAGGCGCACGCCGCCAGAGGCTTCTGTCTTCATACGTCCGGCAATGCGGCGCACAGCCTCGCGCATCTGATCGGGCGTCATATTATCCAATAGAACGACATCAGCGCCTTCGGCCAGCACTTCATCAAGCTGGTCGAGGTTATCAACCTCGATTTCAATTTTGACCAAATGACCGATTGCCGCTTTGGCGGCGCGCAGCGCTGCCGTAATGCTGCCAGATACGGCAATGTGATTATCCTTGATCAGGATGGCATCATCGAGCCCGAAGCGATGGTTCATCCCGCCGCCGCAACGCACAGCATATTTTTCCAAAGCCCGCAGGCCGGGCGTGGTCTTGCGCGTGCAGCAGACTTTTGCCTTGGTATGGGCGATCAGTTCAGCATAACGCGCGGTCAGGCTCGCTGTTCCACACATGCGGCTGACAAAATTGAGCGCGACGCGCTCGGCAGTCAAAATAGAGCGGGCTTCGCCTGAAATGCGCGCCAAAGCCGTGCCAGCCGCAACCTTGCTGCCATCGGCATGCAGAATTTCAAATTTCAGGCTGGGATCAATTTGCCGGAACGTTTCTTGTGCAACAGGCAGGCCGGCAATAACGCCAGCCTTGCGGGCCGCCATCACGGCTATGGCCTGTGTGCCCGCTGGAATCGTCGCCAAAGTGGTAATATCGCCTGCGCGACCCAAATCCTCTTCGAGTGCAGCGCGCACCAATTTGTCAAACAGCATAGGGGGCAGGCTAGGAGCAGACATCAGCAATCCCGCAAATGAGTTAGCAAGGCTGCAGGGATTGGGGGCGGCAAACCTAACCATCCTCACGCCACAACCAAGGTTAAGCGTCAGGCTTTAGGCAAGCCAGAGCCTTTGTGCAAGCTGTCCTGTGTTCAAGCCGTCTGCCCTCAAGCGCTCCAATGAGATAGGCGCCATCAGCACAAGACTTTAGGCTTTACTCAGGCCCGGGCTCCGGCAATCGCAAGGACCAATAAGGCCATTGAAGCCATCACAAGTTTAAACGCTGTCCGCATGAACTCCTCCTCTGTCAGGCTCTACGGCCTATTCAGTTTCAAAAGCTTAACTCAGAAGGGGAGGGGCCGCAAGTCACTCTGCCAAGCCCTCGACTGCGCCTGAAGGGCAAACTGGACAGGGGCTTAGCACTTCAATTATGATGACCTTAACTATTCTCATCTGGAGTTTTTGAGGGGTGTGTGCTCATCCTTCATGATCACTCACTTTTACAGATTAAGTTTGAGGCTGGCTGATCGCTATGAAAACTCATCACTACAAAAAAATCCATCTTCCAGTCTTCTTCTCCTATTTTGTACTTATTCAAGTTGGCCTTATCCCGCAGGCCTTTGCCGCGACCAAGACAGATTTTGATGGCAAATGGTCAGCTGAAGTCAATTGCGCCAGAAACCCAGCTAATGATGCTGAGAAGTTTTCTTATAAAATCAAGGCGAATGTAAAGAATGGCCAATTAGAGGCCTCGCGCAGCGTTAAAAGCCAAGATGAACTCCGCACAGAAACTTGGTCAGGCACAGCTAAATAAGAGCGCTCTTTTGCTTGATCATGATCATATCTTTTCGCACGCCTTATGTTAGCCTTGGGCGTCGTTTGGCCTCTATGATCTCTCATCGCACATAGACGCCAAGCGGGCAGGGATGGGCGAAAAGGTTTGGCTATTGGTGTTTTGGAACAGGCTGTTTTTCACACTCCTGCGGGAACGCGCTCAGGCCCTCTTGCGGCTGTTTGCACTGGGCCAGCTTGGTCTGTTGGCTCTCTTGGGCAATCCCGCTCTGGCTGGCGACATGACCTTTGCCCGTGTCACGATTGATCAAGCCTCGGGCTGTGGCAGACAATGCCTGCAAGTTATTGTCGCTGAGGGTGAGATTGTCCAAACAACTCCGCAAGCGCTGATTGACTTTCTCAAGCAGACCCAAAAAACGCCAGGTCTTCGCAATGTTGTCCTTCTTCATTCGCAAGGTGGCCGGGTGGTCGCCTCAATGGAATTGGGCCATTTATTTCGCAAGCTTCATCTGGATGTTGTGGTGATGCGCGCCAAGCCAGCTCTCAATGGCAATATGGAGATGGTCGCAGGTCAATGTTATTCCGCCTGTGTCTATGCTCTGGCTGGTGGCAGCGCCCGATTTGTTCCAATCCCGAGTTTGGTTGGCCTGCATCGAATGTTCATTTGGGATTATCAGCCAGACCCGGATGATCGCAGCGCGCAGCAATCGAAAAAAATCTATGCGGATCTGGAGCTCATTACCGCTTTGAAGCGCTATATCCGGAAAATGGGGGTGAGCCCCGATCTGGTGACACGCGCCGAATCCAGCCGCGCCGACCAAATTCATATCGTCACCCCAGCCGAATTGCATGCTTGGGGATTGGCCAAAACCAAGCTTTGACCAAAGGTTCTCGACAGTCTGAAGCATCTCAAGCGGCGAAATGCAGGGGAGAGTGCATCCAGTGCTTGACTTGAAGGGGAGCCTGTCCTAATCGGTCCACTCTGTTTCGGTTGGCGGTCAGCCTGCCGTTGCGGGGGAGTAGCTCAGTTGGTTAGAGCGCCGGCCTGTCACGCCGGAGGTCGCGGGTTCGAGCCCCGTCTCTCTCGCCATTCCCCTGAACATATCATGCGAGGGGTTTGTGTCGTCGGACTCTTCCAATTTATCTCCAAAGCCAGCGCAGCTTGAATCTGACACATTAGAGGCTGCCAATGTCTCTTGCGCCAACATCACTTCGGCCGATTTGTTTTGGACCTTTCTGCAAGTCGGGCTTTATGGATTTGGCGGAATAGCCGCCATTGGCCGCCATATGATTGTCGAGCGGCGCAAATGGCTCAATGAGCAAGATTATGCAGCCCTCTTGGGCCTGTGCCAGATCCTGCCCGGCGGCAATGTGATCAATGTGGCCGCCATATTGGGGGATCGCTATTGCGGCCCTGCAGGG
>CAIVAX010000357.1 GCA_903903935.1 uncultured Hyphomicrobiales bacterium
ATCTGCACCAGTGTATCGCGCGAGCGGGCAGCGGGAATCCAAATTTGCGGTTGCGGGCTCTTCTGGGGCAGGGGCCAAGGATTCACATAGCGCAAGGGATAATGACGGCCCTCGAAATTAAATGGGCCAGGCTCTGTCCACGCCTTGCGGATGAGCTCGACCGCCTCCCAAAATTGATCGCGCGAGGGAGCAGAAGCAATATTGTAATTGAAGGTCTCGGGGCCAGAGCCGGGCGCAAAGCCTGCAATGATGCGCCCATCCGACATATTATCCAGCATGGCATATTCTTCTGCGACACGCAGCGGGTTCATATGCAAGGGCAGCAGATTGCCCAGAATAACAATCTTGCCCTTTTTGGTGCGCTGGGTGAGCGCCGCCGCCACCAGATTGGGTGAGGGCCCAAGGCCATAAATCGTCTGATGATGCTCATTGAGCACCATGCCATCAAAGCCTACCTCATCGGCATAAGCCAGCTGATCAATATATTGCTGATACAGACCACGGGCCTTTTGCCGATCCCACAGACTATTGGGGACAGTGACCCAGCCAGAGGATTGGGTGTCGTCAAAATCAGGCGCCAAATGGGGATAGGACATGAAGTGCCAGCAATAGAGCTGAACCGGGCTACTCATCCGCAAATCTCCTCGCTCATGTTTTAGCGGCCGACGCAAAGCCAGCCTCATTTCCCCCAAAATGCCGCATCTCGCAGCCAGATGCAATTGGTCCGCTTGCGATCGGGGCCAAGAAGTTAATCTTGGCTAGACGCGCCTATGATGTGGGTTTAGGAATGGGGTGCGAGGCGTTTTGCGCCTGCGTCATCTGGCGGGACATTGACCTGATCTGTGCCTGATTGGACCAGCACTGCACAGAGCTGGGTCTTGGTCGAGCCGGTTCGCGTCAAGCGAATGAAACGCTCTCACTTGTGCAGGAGGTCATTGCTTGGAGCGTCGTGTCGTCGTCCCGCTCATTGTTGCCTTTGCGCTGCTGATGCAGAACCTCGACTCGACGGCTATTGTCACCTCCTTGCCCCTGATCGCCGCCTCTTTGCAGGAACCCACTTTGCGCCTGCATATGGTCGTCACCGGCTATATGCTCGCCTTTGCCACCGCTTTGCCGATCAGTGGCTGGGTTGCTGATCGCTATGGGGCAAGGCAAGTCTTTCGCATTGCCATGGCGATCTTTACGATTGGCTCCATTCTATGTGGCTGGGCCAACAGCTTTGAGGAATTGATCTTCTATCGCATCGTGCAAGGCATTGGCGGCGCCCTCATGGTGCCGGTGGGGCGTCTGATTCTCGTGCGCTCTGTGCCCAAATCCGAATTGGTCGCCGCAATGGCGCTGATGGGCATGCCCACCATCATTGGGCCTTTGCTGGGGCCTGTGGTGGGTGGCTTGATTGCCACGGTCTCATCTTGGCGCTGGATCTTCTGGATCAATGTGCCCATCGGCGCTTTGGGCATTATTTTGGTGACCAAATATATTGAGGATGTGCGCGAAACCGATCTGCGCCCCTTCGACCGCAAAGGCTTTATTCTCTCAGGTCTGGGCCTGGCGGGCACTTTGTTTGGCATTGATACGGTGATTTCCAAAAATGCCTTTGATCCCTTTTCTGTGGCAATTTTTCTGGGCGGTTTGATCGCGCTTCTGCTCTATGTGCGGCATGCGCGCAAAGCCGAGCATCCCATTCTCGATTTGACCTTGCTCAAAATCGCAACCTTTCGCGCCAGCATTACGGGGGGCTCAATCTTTCGAATGGGCGTGGGCGCGAATCCATTTTTATTGCCCCTGATGCTGCAAGAAGGGTTTGGCTATTCCCCCTTTCAATCGGGATTGGTGACCTGCGCCTCGGCAGCGGGGGCTTTTGGCATGCGCACTGTGGCCAGACGAATTTTGCGACGCTTTGGCTTTCGCCATGTGCTGGTCTGGAATGGCATCATCGCCAGCATGATGCTGGCGAGCTGCGGCTTCTTTCAATCCAACACGCCCACTGTGCTCATGATGGGTGTGATCTTCATGGGCGGGGTCTTTCGCTCTTTGGAATTCACCAGCATTAGCGCCATTGCCTTTGCCGAGATTGAATCCCCGCAGATGAGCCATGCCACCAGCTTTCAGCAAATGGCGCAAAGATTGGCGATGAGTTTTGGTGTGGCCGTCTCGGCTTTCTTCCTGCACCAATTATCCGACGGTCAGCCCAAAATTCCGGTAGAGGCGTTTCAAATGGCCTTCTTCCTGATTGGCCTTTTGTCGGCAACGGCGTCCTTTTCCTTTCTGCGGCTGGCACCCGAGGCTGGGGCAGTTCTGGCTGGGCGGGCTGCTATTGGCAGCGGACGTACACGCAGTTTTCATTCTTAACGCGTTAAACAGCTGCTTGTTCCAAGCCTGTTGAGTGGAGATCCTCTTGTCCTCTGGTCTACCCCCTTTGACTGATCTTGAGCGCACGGATTTGCGCGCTCTCAATGTGCGCTTTCAATCCTGGCTCGCTGACTCCGCCCTACCGCTCTGGGCGATGAAGGGGCCTGATTATAATTACGGCGGCTTTTTCGAGACTATTGGCTTGGATGGTGAGCCTTGCTTTGACAATAAGCGTGTGCGCGTCACAGCACGGCAGATCTATTGCTTTGCTCTGGCCGCACAAAATCATTGGGCGGGCGAGACTGCCGCTTTGATTGAACATGGTTGGGTTTTTCTCAATGGGATTGGCGGTCGCGGCAATGGCTCCATTCGCCATATCCTCACGCGCGAGGGAGAGACCGTTAATGACGGACCTGATTTATATGATCAGGCCTTTGTGCTGCTCGCCCATGCTGAATGCATGCGGATCACTGGCGATGAGCAGCACGCGGAGCAGGCGCGTTCTCTTTTAGGCTGGATGCGATCAGAACTCTGCCATGCGGAAGCTGGCTTTTATGATCGCCCTGATCAAAAAACAATGCTGCGCTCCAATCCGCATATGCATCTGCTGGAATGTGCTTTGGCTTGGGTCAGTCTTGATCCTGATGGCCCATGGTGGGAATTGGCTGAAGAAATTGTATCTCTTTGTCGGCGCCGCTTTGTGCGCTCCTCTGATGGCGCCTTGCAGGAGTTTTTCAACGCCGATTGGTCGGCCCGCACGGATGCCAGCGCCATTATCGAGCCCGGACATCTTTATGAATGGGCCTGGCTCTTGATGCGCTGGCAAGAGATGGGCGGTGCACCTTGCGATGATCTTTATCGTCGCTTGTTTGAACTTGGCGACAGCTATGGTTTGTGTGCTGAGCGTCATGTCGCCGTTGACACTCTGACGCCCGATCTGCGCTGGACCGATGGGCAGGCGCG
>CAIVAX010000358.1 GCA_903903935.1 uncultured Hyphomicrobiales bacterium
CCGCCTGCGCCAAAGCTGGGGCGCTGCGCGCCATCAGATAGGTGGAGGGAATGGTGCAGCATAATAATATTTTGATCAGGCGCGCAGACATGACTGATATCTCATTTCAACCGCGAGGAGGGACATAAGGTGCAAAGTGGCAGGATAATAATTTTCACCCGGGCGGCTGATGTTCAAATCCCGCGGCATGGGCGTGCCATTGACAACACACAATGTGAGCGCAGCGACTGTTGAATAGCCCGGCTCAGCCATGGGTTGGAGTGAACGGCCCGTGACAACATCGACTGAGGCAACTTGTGCCGATTTGGAATTGGCCCAAAGACCCGCAAAGCCCTCGTAGAGTTCACGCGCATTTAAACCCGCCCACGCCAGATAGAGCGGAATGCGAATGGAATTATAAGAAAACTGCTGGGGAAATTGTTCAGCAGGCTTGACCTCATCGCCATGCACCGAAATCCATTCGGTGGGCAATTTAGCCGAACCAAAGCGCGCCTCTTTGACCAAAGCCACGCCCGACATTTTCAAACCAGCCCAATCAATTTCCGGCGAGACAAGGGCCAAGCGATCAAAGGCCGGAAAGACCCAATAAGACAGATTAACAACCGGGCCATCGGGGCGTTCATCATTGGAAAAGCCCGCAATGGCTGGCAGGATTAAAGGGCCATATTTGGATGAGGTGAGAATGAGTTTACGACCCACTTCACTTGCCAATCTCTGAGCTGATAAACGCAAAGCTGCATCATTCCAAAATTCGGCTGCTTCGGTCAGCGCCCAGGTAATCAGAATATCGCCATCACTGGCATTATTCATATCCGCAACGGCCGGCCTATTATTGGGCTCCCAGCGCCAAGCGATCAATTGATCATCACGCACCATCAGATTGGCGCGTGTCCAACCCCAGATCCGATCAAAGGCATTGCGATCAGCGGCAGCCACAGCGAGCAACATGCCATAGCCCTGCCCCTCACTATGACTGATCTGCGCCTTAGCCGTGTCTATCACACGACCCTTATCGCTGATGAATCGCGATTTATACGAAGCCCACAAATCTGCATTGCGCAATCGCCCTGCCAGATATTGATTGGTCGGCTCAGCTTTGAGAATGATGCTGGGCTTATCTGGCACATTGGCAGGCGGGCTCACGCTATTTTCCACCGCATGCACCGGAACAAGCTGCGAAGTAAGCATCAACATGGGAAGGAATTTTTTCAAAACAGATTTCATGGATCCTGTCTCCTACCAGAACAGCGAATTTGCCACACGGTCACAATGCCCAATAGAACGGACATCAACAGAGCCGCAAACACATAAGCGCCTTGATTGAGTGAGAACCAGCCAGCGACGATCAATCGATAATTATGAATAGAGGGAGATTGCGTTGCCACCAATTGCGTTGCCTCAGCCTCAATCGTGCTGACCTTGGCTTCGCCAGGTTCGATGAGCGACATACGCCCGCCTACTTGCTGCCAAATGCGATAATCCAACAGACAGCCAATTCCCTCGGCAAGCGCAGAAGAGGTCGGGGCGGTCACAAGTGTCCAAATGTCCTGAGCCGAATTCCCCAAATTAGCCTGAGCCAGAATCAAGGACGTGCTGGCGGTCACTTCTGCAGGGGCATCATGAGGCGCAGCTGAACTGCCAAAGGAAGGGAAAGCCGGCATTAGAATTTGCCGAACAATTTGACGCACGCGCTGATACCCGCGTGAAACACTCGAGAAATAATTTGTAGAGGGTTTATCTTCTTGCGACCATTCATCAACCACCCGCTTGGATTTCACATCTTGATCAAGGGGAGGAGAATTCACCGTCAATTCGGCAGGCTGGGCTGCTACGCTGGGGCTGAATGAAGCCTGACGCATCACCAAATTGCGCAAATTGACTTCAGGTGTGCAGGCCGCAGAGCGGTTTTGTTGCAACAAGACACGATTGCGCGAGGCTGAATTGGGCTTGAATTTGCGCAATTCCTCCTGCGATGTCGCCGGTGCTGACATGGCCTCACGCCAAGCCGTGCGCATGCCATCGAGATCAATCGACATCTTATCGGCAATGTCATTGCTCAAGGCTTTGGCCGAGGCAATGATGATGGCAGCCCCCGCATCGCGATTAGGCGGTGTGATGGCCATATGCACATCAAGCGGCTGACCTGCAGCAATGGCCAATCGCGCCATCAGGCTGGTGGCTGCTCCCATCGTATCGCGATCAGGCGCTGGCACATAGAGTTGCACAGGCGCATTGTTCACGCCCAGAGGAAAGGCCCCAGAGGTCAACAGACTCAATTCAGGTGAGCGGGCGATACGCGCAATCTGTGGCACCTCCAGCTCGGATGTATCGAGCAAGAGAAAACGATTCTTGGCATTGATCGCTTGCAGCGGATCGCAGGTGAGATCCGATTGCATCGGCAGCAAGCCCTGAATTTCAATTCGGTTCAAACCGGGCTTGAGAAAGCCAAGGGGAACTTTGATCTCCATTTTATCTAAACTATCGCCATCTGATTTGGGCAAGGGCGCGCTGGCGGCTTTGCGTTCGTTCACAGCGATGAGGATTTGCGCATCGGACGTCAGGCCCGGCTTATAGGCACCATCCAAGCGCAGAACCATTTTGCCATAATCAGCCGGATAAAAATCGGTTGGCATGACCACATTAAAAGATTTCCGGAAATAGTGACCCGCAAAGCCCTCGCTATTGAGACCCAGATCGCGCAAGCGATATTTTTGTTCGCTCTGCAGACGATAGCCGGGCAAAGCGCCCGCTGCACGAAGGCCAAGTTCAGTTCCCCGCCGCTTATCAATGACAGCGAGCTTTTGTACAGCCTGCTCAACTTCTGCAGGCGTGACACCAGTGAGCACAAGCAGCGGGCGACGACCGGCATTGGTGTTCATCAAAAAGACACGCGGGCCGGTGACAGGACCAAGATCAATCCGCCCCATGAGCTTGCGCAATTCTTCTATCGTGCCAATGGCCAGATTGAGGCCATAGGGATCATCGACCAAAGGACCATAATCAATGCGCGGCTGTTCAAAACGACCATTGAGGGCGATGGTCTGCACAGTCCGCAAAACCTGATCAATCGTACCAAGCGCGGCTTTGGGTGGGATGATCGCGCGAATGGGCATCATGCCTTGCGGGCTGGGATTGAGCGCGGGCAGATCAACTATGTCGGAAATAGTTGCATCCCCGCCATCAATCACAAGGCCCGTTTGAGCTGGATCAATCTGCGTCCATAATTCATAAGTGGCGCCCAGCGAGCAATCGACACGATGACGCTGATTGACGCCAATGCGCAGCGCATTAAATCCCGGGCGCACAAGATCACGCGGAATATCAAAAGTGATCGTCTTGACCGCATTGGGCGCAGCAATAGGTGTGGTGCCCAAAGGCCGGTCATTGAAATAGACAGTCAGATTGGACGCCTCGGGCATCACCGAAATCGAGGACAGAAATCCAATCTGGATTTTTAATTGGCGCTGCGCCTGTGAATCGGTGACATAGAGGGGCCATTCGGAAGAGCCGATTTCACCCATCATGCGCAGACCTTGCAAATTATTGGCAAGCAGTCGCAAGGAGCGAGTGGACTCAAAGAGCGGCGCTTTTGCCTCCTCCGTCACCGCCCGCGTGCGCGGCACAAGGGGAACAGAGGGGACCTGCAAAGGAACAGGTGTTTGAAAATTACGCAAAGCCGATGCGGGCGGCTGAGCCAGAGATTGAGCCTGCGCCAGACCTGTCCCGAGAGTCAAGGCGGCAAGCACGCGCAGAAACTGAAACTGAAAACTACTCACTGGCAAATACTCTCGAACAAATACAAATTATCAAAATATAAGTTTCAAATAGGCGACTTGCTTTAATCAGGCGACTTGCGACACACCACTTGATGCGCCTGGAGTCTTCACACGTGACCCCTCTGCTCTATGTTTCTCCGCCATCTTCTTTAAGATTTGGATATTGGCCTCAACAGCTAAAGTCGTGACTTCAGGTGCCAAAGACTGCGGCGCAAGGGCCTCTTCCTTGGGTTTATCAGAGGCTTCCTTGCCGGACAGCGCATAGGCAAGGGCGCGCAATGGCTCGGTGACACTCCACATTAAAAATTTCGAAGTGACCACAAAGACACTTTTTTGCGTGCGGCGTGACAATAAGAATTTGGACAAAGAGTCCGCATCGCCATACATCAGGTCAGCAAGCACAAAATATTGCTGGGATGTTAAAGTATCAAATCTCATCCCACATTGATATTGCTCTGTCCCCTCTTGCATGTGCTGAAAGATCACTGGCAAGGTTTCAGCTTTGACGATTGAACCGACAGGCTGGATCCGCAGGCGCCCATGGGTTTGGTTGGGAATCCACTGGATCTGGGATGTCGGATCCAGAGGGCGGATTGCACATCCGCCAGCCGATACGTTAGCAATAACCACCGGACATTCGCGATCACCAGTTATAAACACGCCGCGTCGATCAATGCCAAGCCGTGGATGGCGATCAATCTGCTTGCGTTCGGCCACAGCTCCCAGAGCCGTGCCTGCAATCATCATATTGAAGGCGTTCCACAGACCCACGATCAACATCAGGCCGGTGATACCAGGCTCATACATATAGCGATAAATCGCTGTGGCACAGGCGAGGAAGAGAATTCCCCAAATCGCTAAAAAAGGCCAAGCCAATTCCGACAAGTGATCATTATCCAAGGACAGGCCTTTGGTCGTGACATTGAAGGTGGGCTTGCGCGGGCTAAAGATCACCGAGACAATAGCCTTGGCAAGAAAGACACCTTGAATATATTCATAGAGCTCTGACATCCAGGGCCAACGCAAACGACCATACATATAGCTTTGCATCATCACATTGACGATGACATAGCTCATTGTATAGGCAATGGCTTCTTCAATATTCGACACAAAGATTTTGATGTCGAAAAAGATATAGAGCAAAGGCGCAATGGTGAAAATCAATCGCGGTAAGGGGAAGAACCAAAAGGTCATGCTCGAGAGATAGGCCAGACGCTGAATGAGATTGAGGCCCTTTTTCATCGAGGGATTCTTCAAAATGAGAATCTGCAGCATGCCCTGACACCAGCGCGATCTTTGACCGATAAATGAGGTAAAGGTCTCGGGCTGAAGGCCGGCAATCAGAGGTTTATCGACATACACACTATTCCAGCCGCGGGCATGCAACTCGAAGGCTGTTTCACAATCTTCGGTAATGGTCACACCGGAAAAGCCACCTGTTGTAATCAGCACAGAGCGCCGCAACAAAGCTGCTGATCCACAGAAGAAAGAGCCATTCCATTTGTCCAGCCCGCGCTGCGTATGGGCATAGAACATTTCATTTTCGGAGGGCATAGTATCGAAGGTTCGCAGATTTTTCTCAATTGGATCGGGATTGAGAAAAACATGCGGCGTCTGCACGAGAAATAATTTGGGATCGCGCAGAAAATAGCCAACTGTTTCGCGCAAGAATGACCGGAACGGCGCATGATCGGCATCCAAAACTAGAACAATCTCGCCGGTTGCATGATTAAGTCCATTATTCAGATTGCCGGCTTTGGCGTGTTCGTTGCGGGCGCGGGTGAGATAGCGGCAACCCATCTGACGAGTCAGTTGCTGCAAGGATTCACGTCTGGCCTTAGCGACGGACGATTTTTCAATCGAAGGATCATTACATTTCTGATCGGTTCCGCCATCATCAAGCAGCCAGACCGTCAGCTTATGGGCGGGATAATCGAGCGAGCGCGCCGCAGCCATGGTTGTGGCCAGAATATATTCATCCTCATTATAGGAGGGAACAAACACATCAACCGTCGGCAAGTCTTCGTCGGCATCGCGAGGCAGAGCTGGGCGCACCAAAGGATCTGCACCAATGATCAGATTGATGGCCAAAATCATCATGCAATAGATTTCAGCCGCAAGCACCATAGCGCCAAAGGTGA
>CAIVAX010000359.1 GCA_903903935.1 uncultured Hyphomicrobiales bacterium
CCTCATTTGAAATGCCCTGTTTGCGCTTATTGTTCATCCATGCATCCGCCCATTCGGCCGATGTTAGATTATAAAAACGATCCTGCGGATCGAGCTTTGGCTGATTGGTGCGGACCAGTTTTGTCCAGTCCTCGGCCGTCTTAAGAGAGGTAAAGGGAGCGGTTGGCTCAAATCCAGATGGCTGTGCCTGACTTGCCGGCACCCAAATTGCGCACAGCACAAGCGACATAAAGTAGAGCGCAAGTGAGCTGCTGGTCATCTTTTGTCTTGGGGCTTTGTCCTTTTGTCTTGGGGTTTTGTCCCGCATCACATCCTCCCTGTCATTTTAGGACGTTTCACATCCTATTTTCTGTTTTTCAAATTATCGCAGGTCGCCAGACTTAACAAGTTTGAGCTGGCAGCCTTTGCCCCTGAAATGCAGATCTACCCTATGTCGCTTTAGGCAAGACTTGTCGCTTTAGGCAAATCACCCGCCAAGGCCAGAGCTTCGTGGCCTATGCTTGGTGAGACATTCGCCTTTAATCTAGCTGGCTCAACTAGCGCTGACATTCTTTACCCTGTGGCAGGGCCTCAAGCTGCGCTCGCTTCCTCATCAGGGTTTTTCTAGGTCATTATAGTCTATTGATAGCGCGCTGCAGGAGATCAAGAAAGACAGGTCTGGTTTGGTCAAGAGTCTCGGGTTCAAATGACAGGCCCGTGTCTATTTTGACGATATAAGAGTCTCATCCCTCTCAAAGATGAATTGCCTGCAAAATAGGCGCTCTGTGAAACTCAATCAGAAATGCGTCTATAATAACGATGATATATAGCAAATTAAGCTTCATCACGCCCACTTGCTTTATAGTCCTCGGAATCTGTATTATATGCGCTCAATCAATCGGGAGGATGAACTTTGCTTGATTTCGAGCCTTTGGCGCTATCGGCCGGGCCTTATCTGGATCTGACATGTGAGGGTGGACCTCAGCTGATTGGCAGCGAATGTGTGGATTGTGGGCATCGTCTTTTTCCCGTCGCTGCAGTTTGTCCCAATTGCATCAGTGAAAATATGAAACCCTTGCCTCTGAGCCGCGAGGGCAAGGTTTATAGTTTTACGGTCCTGCGTCAGGCGCCTCCCGGATTTGAGAGTCCAAGCATTATCTCTTATGTCGATCTGCCTGAGGGCGTGCGTGTCTTCACGCATCTCGATATGCTTCCTGAACAAGCCAAATGTGAAATGCCTGTCAGGCTGAAAGCCGTCGACCCGAAAACAGACAAATTCGGTCGTAAGGTTTTACAATTTAAGTTCGCCCCTGTTGGAGCCGCTCAATGAGAAAAGTCTCGATTATCGGCACTGGCATGATGCGCTTCATGAAGCGCGATACAGTCAATATGGTGGACTTTGCTTGGCCCGTCGTCAGATCGGCCATTGTCGAGGCTGGTGTGGATCCCAAATCCATTGGCGCTGCTTATTGCGGGTCTGCCGCCAGCGGCTCAATGCCCGGACAGCGCGTGCTCAAGCGTCTGGGATTGACGGGCATGCCTATCAGCAATGTGGAAGGCGCATGTTCGTCAAGCGCTATTGCTTTGCGTCATGCAGCGCTGGCCGTCGCTACCGGAGAATGTGACATTGCTTTGGCCTTTGGTGTGGATCAGCTCAATCTTGCTGGCAAGACTTTGGTTCATGGAACTGAAGATTGGGATTTTGCCAATGGTCTTGCCATGCCGGGGCTTTATGCCATGCGCGCGCAGCGCTACATGCATGAATATGGCGTGACAATTGAGCAATTGACCAAAATTGCAGTCAAATCCAAAAAATATGGCGCGCTCAATCCCTGGGCGCATTTCCAGCAGGAGGTCACTGCGGAGCAGGTTATGAATGCCCGCATGGTGGCTGATCCTTTTACTGTCTTGCATTGCTGCCCGCGCAGTGATGGGGCCTCGGCTGTAGTTGTGTGTGCGAGCGATATCGCGCATCGCTATTCCTCTAAGCCGGTGCAGATCGTCGCCTCGATCCAGCGCTCGGGTAAGATGATGACAGGCTTTCGCGATATGACCATGCCCGAGTCAACGCAGCGTGCGGCGCGTGAGCTTTACGAGCAAAGCGGTTTGGGCCCGGAAGATATTGATGTGTGTGAAGTGCATGATGCCTTCAC
>CAIVAX010000360.1 GCA_903903935.1 uncultured Hyphomicrobiales bacterium
CACAATACATCACAGCAACACGCTCGCAGATGGAGGATATAGCGCCTAAATCATGGCTGATTAACACAAGGCCCATGCCTGTCTCACGCCGCAATTGGTCTAGCAGATCTAAAATCTGCGCTTGAATGGTCGCATCCAAAGCAGTTGTCGGCTCATCAGCAATCAACAGATCAGGTTGACCCGCCAGAGCCATTGCAATCATCGCGCGTTGATTTTGTCCGCCAGAGAGCTCATGGGGATAGGCATGCAAACGCCGAGCACTATCGGGCATGCCAACCATATCAAGCAAGCGCCGGGCTTCTGCCCGTGCGGCCTGACCTTGCAATTTTCTATGGAGGCGTAGCGATTCCTCAATCTGCCGACCAATGCGGATCACTGGATTTAATGAGCTTGAGGGATCTTGAAAGATCATGGCGATCTTCTTGCCGCGCACGCCTTCCAGCACTTTATGAGAAGCGCCCAATAGCTCAACGCCGCCAACTTTGACTGAACCATTGATCCTGGCCTTGCCCGGCAAAAGCCCCAGAGCTGCCAGCCATGTCACCGATTTTCCACAGCCAGATTCGCCCACTATGCCAAGCGTCTCACCCTGATTCACCTGCACTGAAACGCCAGAGAGAACCTGAGCCTCACCAAACGACAATGTGAGATCATTAATTTCGACGAGAGATGTTGTGGGGGCCATTTTACACTCATCAGCATGTGATGAATGTAATCATAGGCACTGAAGTTGACGCTCACATGACAGCAACTATCCCGCTTGTCGGCTGAAAGGATCAAACAACAGGGTCAACGAGCTAAAACAGACACAAATTCGCATTTCTGAAAATTTTTCGAAGATATGAATTTCTCTCTCTGCCCATTTCTTGTTGGGTCTCTAGTCGCCAGATAATTTGACCTACATTGCAAACATGCGAGGACTTTAGATAACAATTTTTCTAAACCAGCACTCATGCAGCAGCGGAACCTTACAGGACGCGACCTACACAGAAATCAGCTGCAAACAAGGTGAGGCAACAAACCGGGTAAAACTCGCCAAAGGCGCAATCGCCCATATTGGATTAAAGATCAAAAACCACTCTGTGTCCGTGATAGGCCCCCAACGACTGGTCCGCTTAGAATGTTAGCGCATGGACGGCCTCGACGCTAGCGCGGTCGGCGTAGCTGGTCGGGTTTGCGCAGCCGGCCATTGTATAACCTCTGGTGCAGGTGGTTGATATCGCAGCGATGAGTGCGGCCTGATCGTGTTGTAGTGCCGCCGCCAGCCCTCAATGACGATCTTTGCTTCCTTCAGCGTGTAGAAGATCTCGCCATTCAGAAGCTCATCTCGCAGCTTCGAGTTGAAGCTCTCGCAATAGCCATTCTCCCAGGGACTGCCGGGCATGATGTAGGCGGTCTTGGCCCCCACGGCCGAGAGCCAGTTACGCAAGTTGTGAGCGATAAACTCCGGGCCGTTATCCGAGGGGATATGCGTTGGGATGCCCCTCAGGATGAAGAGATCTGATAAGGCGTCGATCACATCATTAGCCTTAAGCTTCCGGTTGATCCTGATCGCCAGACATTCTCGTGAGAACTCATCAATAATGTTCAACATTCGATATTTCCTCCCGTCATGCGTTCGATCTTCGACAAAGTCGTAAGACCAGACGTGGTTGGGATATTCGGGACGCAGACGCACACAGGATCCCTCGTTGAGCCAAAGACGCCCACGTTTAGGTTGTTTGGAAGGTACTTTCAGCCCCTCACGTCGCCAGATCCGAGCGACCCGCTTGGCATTCACCCTCCAGCCCTTGTGTCGCAGCATCGCCGTGATCCGGCGATAGCCATAGCGACCGTACTGGATAGCAAATGCCGTAATGTCAGCGGTCAGTGCCGCCTCATCATCGGGTCTGGTTGGCTTCTTGCGCTGCGTGGAGCGATGCTGGCCAAGAACTCGGCAAGCAAGTCGCTCAGAGATGCCGTGCTTGGCAACGACATGATCCACGCAGGCACTACGACGTGCGGGGCTTAGAAGTTTCCCCCTGCGGCCTCTTTCAAAATCAACTTTTCAATCGTGAGATCTGAGACCGCCCGGCGAAGGCGATTGTTCTCCGCCTCAAGCTCTTTCAAGCGCTTGACCTGATCGCCTTTCAGGCCACCATACTCTGACCGCCAGCGATAATAAGTAACTTACCTAACACCTATCGATCTCACAGCCTCGGCCACTGGCCGACCCTGCCCTGTCAGAACTTCCACCTGCCGAAGTTTGGCGACAATCTCTTCTGCCTTATGTCTTTTCCTTGCCATTATCATTCCTCCTCAAGGCCCATAAGCCATACATCAGGGAGGACCACTTTTCAGGGGGCAGACCA
>CAIVAX010000361.1 GCA_903903935.1 uncultured Hyphomicrobiales bacterium
CATTCCGCTGCTGCTGCAGGGTCTGTCGATCTAAGACATTACGATGAGCTGGGTGGGGTTTAAAATTTCAATTTCCATACCCCATTCGATATGTAACCAGATTGTTTACATGATATAATGTCTTCCTTCGTACTTATTTGGCAATTGGGTAGTTATTATGCTCAAGTACCATCCAGAACCTGGTACGATCTTGATGTGCAATTTTGACAAATTAGGACTTCAAGAACCTGAGATGACAAAGATGCGTCCAGCTCTTGTCGTGTCTCCAAGATTAAAACGTCGCAACAATCTACTGGCTGTGGTCGCCTTAAGCACGACAGACCCGATAGAAATCATGCCCTATCATTGCAAATTGGAATTTGATCAGCGCCTTCCAGAACCTTGGGACTCTCCAGCTATGTGGGTCAAAGCCGACATGATTTATACAGTGAGATTTGAACGACTTGATCTTATCCGGGCCAAACGGAAAAATGGGCATCGAGCCTACATCACAAAAGAGATTAATCCTGAACAGCTCAAAGCTGTTCGTAAAAGTATTCTCAACGGTCTTGGCTTGCCACAATTGACAAAACATCTGTAAAGGCCATTTAATAGAGGCCCTGCGCTGCCTTTGGCATCAGGCTTTCAAGACCTCGCAAGAGGCGGCCGTACAGACGAGCGAAGTCAAGCTCACAGTACGGCTTGGCATAATTTCTGACCTCAAAGCCCCGTCATCACTGGCGGGGCTTTTTGTTTGAGAGCGGCTTCTTAAAGCTTGTTAAATGAATAGAGCGATCTCAAAAATGTCTGGCATCATCAACAACCAGAACCGGTACGCCGCCTCTGATTGGAAACGCCAGCCGCGCCGCATCTGAAATCAATTCCTGACGCTGCGCATCATAACGCAACAGCGTGCGCGTCACCGGGCAGATGAGAAGATCCAGCAAAGCGCGATCAGCTTGCAGATTTGGATTGGTCGCTTGGACCCGCCCCTCATCAAGCCCCTCAGATGAAGAAGGAGTGTCGGGCAACGTCATTGCAAGGTCGAACCTGCGCCCTGCCCTCTGGCGAGCTCCATTTCTGTGATGGCCACAAGCACTTCAGCGCGTGCTTTCAAATCAGACGCTTCAAGCAAAGCCTGTTTTTCTTTGGGACCAAAGGGACTCATCATGGACAAAGCGTTGACAAGATCTTCATTCGAGGTCTGATCAATCGACTTCCAATCAATCTTGATCTTGGTGCGCTCAGCATAGGCCCGCAGCGCCTCAAGCACAGCGCGCCGGTCAACCAAGGACTCACCAGAATGAGGAATGAGATCCTCGGCAAAAGGCTCATAGGCAACAATACACTGCCGATAGGGCGTGATCACCCACAATTCTTCGACAAGCTTGAAACGAATGACGCCCGTCAGGCTGATGATATAGCGCCCATCACCCGTCTCGGCCAATTGCGTCAAGCGTCCCAGACACCCCACAGAATGCAGCTTGAATTCACCGCGCTCCATATCACTCATGACATCGGGCTGAATCATGCCAATCAAGCGCTCTGTCTTGAGCGCATCGTCAATCATGGTCATGTAGCGCGGCTCAAAAATATTCAAAGGCAAATTCCCGCGCGGCAGCATCAAAGCGCCATCGAGCGGAAAAACCGGAATGAGAGCCGGCAAGAGATTGATATCCACATAAGGTTTGTTAATGCTCATGCGGCGCTCCCAAACCGGCCATTAGGAAAACAAAACTGTAGAGAGTTTGCGCCGACCGGCAATCGTATCAGCATCCATGGGCCCCCAGCCTTCAAAGAATTGCAACAGCTGCTTGCGCGCCGCATCATCATTCCAGCTGCGATTGCGCTTGATGATCTCCACCAAAGCATCCGAGGCTTCATCGCGTTTGGACTGCGCATTCAAAGCAATCGCCAAATCAAAACGGGCCTGATGATCATTGGGATCTTTGTCTAAGCGCTTGACCAGATCGCCCACATCACCAGCATTGAGCGATTGTTCTGCAATATCCAAAGCCGCCCGCGCAGCTTGCACAGCTTGATCTGCGAGCGCCTTGTCAGATTGACGCGCCAGCACCTCGCGCGCTTGCTCCAATTCAGCCTTCTGCACCAAAACTTGAATGAGTCCGGCTGCTGCTTTGACATTGGCAGGCTGGGCCGCTTCTGCCTTTGCAAACAGATCCAAGGCCGCATCAACATCGCCAAGCGCGAGGGCCTCTTCGGCCGCATCAATCATATCGTCAATCTCGCTTTTCAGCGGACCAACCAAACGCTCGATAAAGGCTTTGACCTGACCCTCTGGCAGAGCGCCCATGAAGCCATCAACCGGCTGGCCATTCTGAAACGCAAAGACGGCAGGAATTGATTGCACACCCAATTGACCGGCAATTTCAGGATGCTCATCAATATTCATTTTGACCAAACGAACTTTGCCTGCCGCCGCCGCGATTGTTTTTTCCAACACCGGTGTCAATTGCTTACAAGGACCACACCAAGGCG
>CAIVAX010000362.1 GCA_903903935.1 uncultured Hyphomicrobiales bacterium
GGCTTTGTGGTCGACGATGCCATCGTGATGCTTGAAAATATAGTGCGTCACATTGAAGAGGGAATGGCGCCCTTTGAAGCGGCCCTTAAAGGCTCCAAGGAAATCAGCTTTACGATTATTTCGATCACATTGTCGCTCGTCGCCGTGTTCATTCCGGTGCTGATGATGGGCGGTATTATCGGACGTGTGTTCCGCGAATTTGCCGTCACCATCTCCTGCTCCATTCTGGTCTCGGGCTTTGTGTCGCTGACTTTGACACCCATGCTCTGCGCCCGTCTGCTCAAGCCCATTGATCATCATGCCAAGCCTGGCCTGTTTACCCGCTCGGTCGATTTTGTGCTCGATGGCATCACAGCCGGCTACAGAATGATGCTGGACCTTGTGCTCAAATATCGTTTCGTCATGCTCTTGGTGACCTTCGCAACCTTCTATGTCAGCATCACAACCTTTATGGACATTCCAAAGGGCTTCTTCCCGATCGAGGATACTGGCTATATCGCTGGCTCGACCGAGACACAGGCTGGAACTGGTTTTGAAGTCTCTGCCGAGCGGCAAAAGCAATTGGCGGAAATTGTGATGAAAGATCCCGCCGTGCTTTATGTTACCTCCTCAGTGGGTGGTGGTGGCACCAATCAGGGCTCTCTGTCGGCTGCGCTCAAACCGCGTGATCAGCGCGACCCCATTGCCGATGTGATTGCGCGCATTCGCCGCGAAGTTACCTCCGTGCCCGGCATTAATGCCGTGTTCAATCCGATTCAAAATCTCAATCTGAACGGTGGGCGCGCTTCGCGCTCGCCCTATCAATACACATTGCAATCGGGCGATTTGAACGTTCTTTACCCGCAATCAACCGCAATGTTTGAGCGCTTGCGCACCCTGCCTGCTCTGCGCGATGTGACAACTGATTTGCAGATCCGCAATCCGCAGCTGTCCATCGACATTGACCGCGAAAAGGCCTCCGCCTTTGGCCTGTCGGTCGATACGATCAAGCAATCCTTGTACAATGCCTATGGCACGCGTCAGATCTCCACCATCTACACGCAGGCCACAGATTATCAGGTCATTCTGGAAACTAATCACGCCTTCCAGGACGATCCCTCAGCTTTGGGGCGCGTCTTCATCCGAGCCGGCAATGCGGCGGCAGGGGCTCAATCCAATGCGCCGCTCATCTCGCTGGATCAGGTGGCGACCATTCGTCGCTCGACAGGTCCGCTGGCGATCAATCGCCAGTCTCAGCTACCTTCGGTGACATTGTCCTTTAATACAGCCGTTGGCGTCTCGATCGGTGAGGCTGTGGAAGCCATCCGCAAGGTGGAAGCGCAGATTGGGTTGCCTGGCAATGTGACAACCAATTTCACGGGCGCCGCCAAAAACTTCCAGGATGCGCAAAAGGGTCAGGTCCCGCTCATTCTGGCCGCCGTGCTCACCATTTATATCGTGCTGGGCGTTCTCTATGAGAGCTATATCCATCCCATCACTATTCTCTCGGGTCTGCCCTCAGCCGGTCTGGGAGCTCTCTGGGCGCTGCAATATTACAATCTCGACCTCTCCGTGATCGCCATCATTGGCGTGCTGCTGCTGGTCGGCATTGTGAAGAAAAACGCCATCATGATGGTAGACTTTGCGCTGGAGCGTCGACGCGACGGGCTTGAGGCTTTGCCTGCCATTCGCGAAGCCGCAATCATCCGTTTCCGTCCGATTTTGATGACGACATTGGCAGCCATTCTGGGTGCTGTGCCGATTGCTCTGGGAACAGGCGCGGGCGCTGAATTGCGTCAACCGCTCGGCATTGCCATTGTGGGCGGTCTGTGCGTGTCGCAAGTGCTGACTTTGTTCATCACACCTGTGGTCTATTATTACCTCGACAAGGTGGACAGCTATATCTCGGGCGGCAAGAAACTCAACGAAGGTGCAGCTCTCCCCAGTCTGGACGACGCGCAACCCGTGCGTCACGCTGCAGAATAAACAACAGCCAGTTCCCCCACGCTGATCCAATCAGTCTGACGAGTTTGGCAAAGATAGAACCCCGAAGCTGGCGACCAGCTTCGGGGTTTTGCTTTGCTTGACGCGCCTAACTTGATTACCCCCCCGCGCCAGCCTTGCATCAACAGCCTTGCATCAACAGCCCTGCCTTGGTTTTGCAGCAATCGTAGTCTAGAAATTAGTTTCAATCATAGATTCTCATGCAAGTGAGCGCATGGACGAGATTTCAAAATGGAAATGGCATTTGGTGGGAGGTCTGGCAGTGCTGGGCCTCTTCTTTCCATGGCCCATACCCACTGACTCCCTGCGCCATGAAATTGAAGATCATCTGCAAAACTCTCTTGGCTTAGACACAAAGATTAAGGGCTCCATTCTTGTCAGCCTGCTGCCAAGACCCTCTCTTGAAATCAATTCGATCGAGCTCAGCGACACAGACAAAAAATTTACACTTGTCGCCGAAAGCCTGAATGGTCCTCTCGACCTGCTGCCCCTTTTTGGCGGTCGCTTTGAGATTTCAGATCTCGCATTAGATGAAGCCAAACTGACCTATGATCTCGATAGTCTAAATTTTAGCCCATTAGCTTCTCTGCCCGCATCAACACACAGCGTGCTGCAAAGTCCGCCCCGTCAGATCTCTTTTGATAATCTGAGCCTGACGATGACCTCAGCTCAGAGGCCAAAACTCTCGCTTGAGCATTTGAACGGCACTTTGGATTGGCGTGGCTTGGACGAGGCCGTGAATGTGCAAATGCGCGGGCAATGGCAAAATGCCAATGCAGGCTTATCTCTGCGCATAGGCTCACCCAATAATCTGCGCAATGGCCTGACGACATCGACCAGTCTTGACGTCACGAGCCCCAAACTCGCCGCCTCCTTCAAAGGCGAAACAGCCTTTGGCAATTCTCCTAAATTGGACGGCAAAGTCTCATTCTCAACTGCCTCCTTGCGTGATCTGCTGGCGCCTTATGGCATTGATCTAGGATTGCCCGGACCCTTGCAAAAATTTGCGCTGACAAGCCAGATGCGCAGCAATGGCCAGACCCTATCCTTTGAGCAAGCCAGTTTGAAAGCTGATGGTAATGTCTATGAAGGCACGCTGGCCCTCACCCATCGCGAGGGTAAA
>CAIVAX010000363.1 GCA_903903935.1 uncultured Hyphomicrobiales bacterium
ACGTTCGCACCCAGCGCTTTGCCAATATAAGTGCCAATCATGCGCGCATAAATGTCATAGCCGCCGCCAGGCCCATAGCCGACCACAATGCGAACCGTCTTGCCTTGGTAATAAGCGGCCTCTGTCTCCTGCGCATAGGCTTGCGGCAGCAAAGCCAGCACAGCAAGGCTGACAGCGGCAATTGCTTTTGTGATTGAGCGCAACATATGAACTCCCCCCTGATCTATCCCCCAAGCTAAGCTGATCTGGGAGAAGATCACAAGCTCAAGAATTAAAATCGCTGTCTTGCAAAAGGGCGAACAGGCTCATCCCATCTGGGCGCTCAGCAATTTTGATCATGCGAGTGAGCGATTGGAGCGGCTCGGCCGCATCGGACGAAATGGCGCAGTGCCAGAGGTGAGCCAATTGTGCCTCAAGACCGGCAGCTCTGACATGGGTGACAAAAAGCTCGGCGCTGCGCCGCGAGAAATGCAAAACAGCGCCAATCTGTCTCTGCTCCAACGCTTGAACGGCCGCTGCTGATAGGCCACCGACATCGCGGGCGGCATAGAGCTCAACCGCTGTGACGAAAGCGCCAGCCTTCTCCAGATCGCGCTCAAAATCTGGCTTTCGATAGCGCCCAGCCAGATAAAGCAAATGCTGACCCGCCACACCGCGGGCCGTCAGACGCGTGACCAATTCAGACACGCGCGGGGCAAGTTCGACAATCTCCCCCAAGCCTTTGTCCTGAACAAGCGAGGTCAGACGAGCCCCCACACCATAAAGGGGCAGATGTCGTAGAGTTTGCGGCAGGCTGTCTTCATCAATGCAGCGCAGCGCCTCGGCGCTGGTCACCACCAGCGCATCAAAGGGACCTTGCGGCCAAAGAGGCGCCAGATAGTCAATCTCAATAAGGGGCGCCAATAGCCCCTCATGGCCTAATTGGGCAAGCGAACGGCAGGTGTGCTCACCATCGGCATGCGGACGGGTGACGAGTACAAGCATGTCAGTCCCAAATCCTCACTTGCCCAGATCGCCCTGGCTAAACCCATCCACAGGCGCACTGATGGCCACACAGGGCGGGCTCGACTCTTAGTTGCATAACAACATGCCAAGATTATAGGTTGGCGCAAGCTGCTTCGAAAGCCCCACCCTCTTTTCCGAAAGCCAGATCAGCCAAATGTATGTGCTCGGCATAGAATCCACTTGCGATGAAACGGCAGCCGCCATTGTGCGTCTGCGCCCGCAAGGCGGCGGCGAGATCATCTGCGATGAAGTGCGCAGCCAGATTGAGGAACATGCCCCCTATGGCGGGGTTGTGCCGGAGATTGCCGCCAGAGCCCATATTGACATCGTGGATGGTCTGGTGGCTCGCGCCATGGAAAAATCAGGCCTCGCTTTTGCGGATCTGCAGGGCATCGCCGCTGCAGCCGGGCCGGGACTGATTGGCGGGGTCATGGTCGGGCTTTTAACGGGCAAAGCGCTGGCCTTTGCCGCCAAAAAGCCCTTTCTGGCCATCAATCATCTGGAAGCCCATGCGCTGACAGCCCGCCTGACGGATAATATCGCCTTTCCCTATCTGCTTTTGCTGGCCTCTGGTGGCCATACACAATTAATCGCCGTCAATGGCGTGGGCGATTATACGCGCCTTGGCACGACAATGGACGATGCCATTGGCGAGGCCTTTGACAAAGTCGCCAAATTGCTTGGCCTGCCCTATCCCGGCGGGCCACATGTTGAACGCCAAGCCGAGCAGGGCGATCCGCTGCGCTTTGATTTGCCGCGCCCGATGATGGGCCGGCCGCAAGCCGATTTCTCCCTCTCAGGCCTGAAAACAGCCGTGCGCATTCAAGCCGAAAAGATTGGCCCCTTATCTCCCCGCGATGTCGCTGATCTGTGTGCCAGTTTTCAAGCGGCCATTGTCGATGTGATTGTTGATCGCAGTCGCATGGGCCTGCGCCTGTTTCGCGCCAGCCATGGCCATCCAAAGGCTATGGTCGTGGCCGGTGGCGTGGCCGCCAATCAGGCCATACGCCGCTCCCTCACCCGCTTTTGTGGTGAGGCTGGATTGCCCCTGATCATGCCGCCGCCAAAACTATGCACGGATAATGGCGCTATGATTGCTTGGGCGGGGATTGAAAAACTGCGTCTGGGTTTGAGCGATCCGATGGACTTTGCCGCCCGTCCGCGCTGGCCTCTCGACCAAAAGGCCGAACGCATTCATAACGGCAAAGCCTGATGCCGCACAGGACCACAGCTCACCGAGATCCAAGCTTATGATTGCATCTTTAGCCGATAGATCTGCGCCAAAGATTTCTGTTCTTAGCGCTGGCGCTTGGGGCACGGCTTTGGCCAATGTCGCTGCTCGCACAGGCGCTGATGTGCAGCTCTGGGGCCGCAATGCCGCTCATATGGCGCAAGTGAGCGCCGATCGCGAGAATAAAAAATATTTGCCCGGCCTCAAACTGGAAGCACGCATCATACCGACCACTAATCTGGTAGACGCCGCCAAAGCCGATCTCATTCTGGCTGTTGTCCCAGCCCAAGCGCTGCGCAGTTTATGTATCGAGCTCAAAGCGCACATCGCACCCTCTGTGCCCCTCATCATTTGCGCCAAGGGCATTGAGCGCAGCACGCGGGCCTTTTTATCCGATGTCGTCAAAGAGATTTTACCGCATAATCCCCCCGCCATTCTCTCTGGCCCCAGCTTTGCCAAAGATGTCGCGCGCGGCTTGCCCACGGCCGTGACATTGGCTGCGGCCGATGATTCTCTGGCCCGAATGATTGCCGCCCATCTCGCCATCCCCTCTTTCCGCCTCTATCATTCGACCGATCTGCGCGGTGTTGAGATTGGCGGAGCGGCTAAAAATGTTTTGGCGATTGCTTGTGGCATTGCTGCCGGGCGCGGTCTTGGTGCCAGCGCTGGCGCTGCGCTGGTGGCGCGAGGCTTTGCTGAACTCAATCGCTTTGCGCAAGCCCATGGCGCTAGGCCCGAAACTTTAATGGGCTTGTCCGGCCTGGGTGATCTTG
This sequence comes from uncultured Hyphomicrobiales bacterium, assembly GCA_903903935.1. Taxonomy (GTDB): domain Bacteria; phylum Pseudomonadota; class Alphaproteobacteria; order Rhizobiales; family Beijerinckiaceae; genus Terripilifer. The sequence goes on from CAIVAX010000363.1 coordinate 3,010, forward strand.
TGCTGACCTGCGGCTCTAGCCAATCGCGCAATTATGCCTTTGGTCTGGCACTGGGTCAGGGCACGCCATTGGCGCAAGCCAGTGGTGACAAATTGGCCGAAGGGGCTTTTACCGCGAGCGTCTTGGTTGAAATGGCGCATGCCGCTGGCATAGATATGCCCATCGCCCAGAGTGTTGATCGCGTGCTCAGCGAGCGCCTGACCATTGGGGAAGCGATTGAATCTCTGCTCTTGCGTCCCTCAAAATCCGAGATTTAATCTGACTGCTCTTCGCGGGCTTACAAACAGGATGTGATTATGGCCCATTGGCTTGTCAAAAGTGAACCCTCTGTCTGGTCCTTCGAGCAACAAATTGCTGCGGGCGCCAAGGGCACATTTTGGAATGGTGTGCGCAATCATCTGGCCAAACAGCATTTGATGGCGATGCAGAAAGGCGAGCACGCCTTTTTCTATCATTCAAATCAAGGCAAAGAAATTGTCGGCATTGTTGAAGTGATCAAGACCTTTTATCCCGACCCCACCGATGAAAGCGGCAAATTTGGCATGGTCGATTTTAAAGCGGTCAAAGCCTTGCAAAGGCCGGTGACTTTGGCTGAGGTGAAAGCAACTCCGGCTTTGGCCAAAATGTCGCTCGTCACATCCATGCGCCTGTCCGTTCAGCCTGTAACTGAGGCAGAATGGAAACTCATTCTCAAAATGAGTGGCACGAAAGAATAAGGCTGATTAATTCAGCAAATCAATCAGCGCAGGAATCAGAGGCTCATCCGCCGGTGGCATGGGATAATGTCGAAGGTCTCGCGCCTGCACCCATTTCAACGCCTGACCTTCCAGCGGGCGCACCATGCCCTCCCAGCGCCGACACACATAAAGCGGCATGAGGAGATGAAACTCTTCATAGGCATAACTGGCAAAGGTTAGCGGCGCGAGACAGCTGTCTTTCACCTCGATACCAAGCTCTTCGCGCAATTCGCGGATCAAAGCTTGTTCCGGGCGTTCATTGGGATCGAGCTTGCCGCCGGGAAATTCCCACAGACCAGCTAATTGTTTGCCCTCAGGCCTTTGCGCAATGAGAATGCGATTGTCTGAATCAATTAAGGCCACCGCAACAACAAGCAGAATTCTCATAGGCCCTCGGCTTTTCTTGCGCCTTCAGTTTCACTTGCAGCTTCAGCTTTTCTTGCGCCCTTAGCTTCGGTAATCTCCATTGATTGCCACATATTCTTTGGTCAGATCACAAGTCCAGACCTTA
>CAIVAX010000364.1 GCA_903903935.1 uncultured Hyphomicrobiales bacterium
CCGCAAAAACTCTATGGGGATAGTCCGCTGTGACTTTGAGGCACCAGGGCCCTGAGCATCTTCCCGTGAATCACCAATCAGCGCTGCAAGGCCTCGCCCCAGCCGCGCATTTTTATCCTCAACCATGAAACCCTCTATAAAATTCAGGCAGCCCTTAAGCGACGCTCTCTTTGAACCAGTTCTGAGGCAAGCTTCAAATAGGCCTGACTTCCAGAGCATTTGAGATCATATAAAAGAACCGGCTTGCCATGCGACGGCGCTTCCGAAATTCTGACATTTCTCGGAATGACTGTGTCATAAACTTTGTCACCCATAAATTGGCGCACGTCAGCGACAACTTGAGTTGCCAGATTATTTCTAGGATCAAACATGGTTAGAACAACGCCATGGATTGTGAGATCCGGATTTAACGAGTTCTTGACCTGATCAACTGTGGACAGCAATTGTGACAGGCCTTCAAGAGCAAAGAACTCGCATTGCAACGGCACCAAAACACTATCGGCAGATGCTAAAGCATTGATAGTTAGGAGATTTAAAGACGGTGGGCAGTCAATCAGAATATAGGAGAAATGCTCGCCCTCAAGCTTTGGATTCTCCACCATGGTTCTGATAGCATTTCTTAATTTGTAAGCTCGATCGCGATGGGAGGAGATTTCCAACTCAACCCCGAGTAAATCCAGAGTAGAGGGCGCCACAAAAAGAGATGGGACGGCGGTCTCTTGCGCAACCTCTGAGAGGGAGTGCAATCCAACCATCACATCATAGGTTGAATATTTGCGAGATTTCCGCCCAATCCCCAAGCCGGTAGACGCATTGCCCTGCGGATCCAGATCTATGATGAGGACCTTTTCTCCAATAGCAGCCAGAGCGGTGCCAAGATTGATCGCAGTGGTCGTTTTGCCGACGCCACCTTTCTGATTGGCGATAACAAGCACGCGAAGATTGGATTCCGGCATTGATATCTCCAAAGAAAGTCTGACGCTTTATGTGCTGACGAGGACGATCTTGGCTTTTGGATCGGTCTTACTCTCAACCATTTGTATTTTTAAATTACTATATATTGATATATCGGTCAATTCTTTATCAACATCTTGTCCTTTTAAGAACAAACCAATTGTTCCTTTTTCGATAAAAGGAGCAGACCAATCCAATAATTGTCTCATCGGAGCCAAAGCGCGGGCGCTTATGACATCTGGTCTTGGAAGCCTCGGTATTATCTCCTCTATCCGTCCACAATGAACTTCGACTGGCACGCCTGTTTCACGTGAAACATGTCTAAGGAAAGCACATTTTCTGTGATCACTATCGATGAGTTGAACATTGCTCTTCTCAGTCAAAAGAATGGCGACAACGAGGCCAGGGAACCCTCCGCCTGAACCAATATCAATCCAAGATTTTGGTGCTTCAACAAGATCAAGAATCTGAGCGCTATCTTGGAAATGTCTGACCCATATATCTTGATAGCTGTTATTCGAGATGAGATTTTTGACAGACTTCCATTTCAATAAAAGATCGTGATAGATTTTTAATCTCTCGACAGTTCTCTTATCCAGAGTAGAGATCCAGTTTGTTGAATGAGAATCGATCATGCTTGATCAATTCGCCTGTCTTAATGATCTACGCCCAGTTTCACGATGGGCATGAGCTAAGATAAGACTAAGAGCAGCTGGAGTAATGCCTTCAATTCTTGCGGCATGGGCAAGGCTACTCGGCTGGACAAGCTCAAGTTTGGATTTTACTTCGTTTGAAAGACCAACAATATCTTTAAAGGAAAGGCCTTTAAGGCTAATATATTCGTCCTTTTTAAGGGCCTCAGCCTCAGCCTTTTGGCGTTTCATATAAACGGCATATTTTCCATCGGCCTCCAATTGAGAGGCAATCTTTTGATCAATTGAATTGAGTTCAGGCCAGATTGCTGCCAAACTCTTTATGGTCACATTCTCATAAGCTAATAAATCGAAAGCGCTGCGTCTAATCCCGTCTAAACGCAATTTTAGTCCCATAGCCTCAGCTTGTGTGGGTGTTACATTATATTTCTCAAGTAAATCGCGCCCAGATTTGAGCTTCTGCAATTTGCCCTCAAATACGTTTTGTCGATGAGAAGACAAAATTCCAAGTTCAAAGGCGAGAGGTGTGAGCCTTTGATCAGCATTGTCTGAGCGGAGAGACAGTCTAAACTCCGCCCGCGATGTAAACATACGATAGGGTTCAGTGACCCCCTTGGTGATGAGATCATCGACCATGACACCGATATAGCTCTCATGGCGCTTCAATATAAGTTGATCTCGATTTGAAGCTGAAAGAGCGGCATTAATGCCTGCCAATAGGCCTTGGCCGCCCGCCTCTTCATAACCCGTAGTACCATTGATCTGGCCTGCTAGAAAAACACCCTCTATTCTTTTAGTTTCTAGCGTTGCCTTTAATTCTCTCGGATCAATGTAATCATATTCGATGGCGTAACCAGGGCGAACCATTTCTACCCTTTCTAGACCTGGGATTGAGCGCAAAAACTCAAATTGCACTTTCTCAGGCAA
>CAIVAX010000365.1 GCA_903903935.1 uncultured Hyphomicrobiales bacterium
AGAAGGCTTCCATGTTCCTGCCGGCGAAGTCTATGCCGCCGTGGAAGCGCCCAAGGGTGAATTTGGCGTCTATCTCGTCGCTGATGGCTCCAACAAGCCTTATCGATGCAAGATCCGCGCGCCGGGCTTTGCTCATTTGCAGGCGATGGATTTTCTCTGTCGCAAACATATGCTGGCTGATGTGTCGGCCATTCTGGGCTCGATTGATATTGTGTTTGGCGAGGTCGATCGATGATGGATTCCCAACGCCTGCGCGAAGTTGGTCGCATTTTGCCTGTGGCTATCGTGCTCTATCTTTTGAGCCGTGTGTTCTTTGATTTGCTGACGGGCAAGCCACAATTCTGGACCTCGGAAGAGGCATTCGTGCTTCTGCTGTGGAATGCTTGTTTCGCCATTCCCTTTATCGTGTTCGGCCTGTTGGTGGCCGCGCATCGCAACACGCCCGGAAAATAGACATGAGCGTTCGTCGCCTGGCCGATCAACAACCCGCAAGCTTTGCCTTCAGCGCAGATAATCTGGCATGGGCCAAAGCTGAGATGGCGAAATATCCCGCGGGTCGGCAAGCCTCTGCGGTGATCGCACTCTTGTGGCGCGCGCAAGAACAAAATGACTTCTGGCTCTCCAAGCCCGCCATTGAAACAGTTGCGGCACTGCTCGATATGCCCTATATTCGCGTGCTCGAAATTGCCACCTTCTATTCCATGTTCAATCTTGAGCCGGTGGGCACATATTTCGTTCAGCTCTGCGGCACAACGCCCTGCCAATTGCGCGGCGCGGATGCGATCAAAGATGTCTGCCGCTCCAAAATTGGCGAGCAAAGACACATCAGCGCCGATGGCAAATTTTCTTGGCTTGAGGTGGAATGTTTGGGCGCCTGTTGCAATGCGCCCATGGTGCAGATCAATGAAGATTATTACGAGGATCTGACGCCAGAAAACTTTGCCCGATTGCTTGACGATTTGGCAGCGGGCAAGCCCGTAACAAAAGGCTCGCAGATCGCTCGCAAATCCTCTGAGCCCAAGCCCGGTCAAGGCCCGACATTGAATGAGCCCAGCCTGTATGATGGCTCGGTTGTGGGCAGTTGGCGCCAGCGCTTTGAAGAGTCCATTGCAGCGGCAGCTGCTGCTGCCGCCAATGCAGCGGCCAATGCCGCAGATAAGAAGTGAGGCGCGATCATGCTCGCTGACAAGGACCGCATCTTCACCAATCTCTACGGCTTCCATTCGCATGGCTTGAAAGCTGCGCAAATGCGCGGCGCTTGGGATGGCACAAAGGCGCTGATCGATCGTGGCAAGGATTGGGTCATCAGCGAGATGAAAGCCTCGGGCCTGCGCGGTCGCGGCGGCGCTGGTTTTCCCACCGGCATGAAATGGTCGTTCATGCCCAAGCCCGATCCTGCGCGCCCCTCTTATCTTGTCGTCAATGCCGATGAGTCAGAGCCCGGCACCTGTAAGGATCGTGAGATCCTGCGCAATGACCCCCATTTGCTGGTTGAAGGCTGTTTGATTGCTTCTTTCGCTATGGGCGCCCATGCCTGTTACATCTATGTGCGCGGCGAATATATTTTGGAGCGCGAGCATTTGCAGGCGGCAGTGGATGAAGCCTATGCCGCCAAATTGATCGGCAAGGACAATATCCACGGCTGGCCTTTTGATCTTTATGTGCATCATGGTGCTGGCGCTTATATTTGCGGTGAGGAAACGGCGCTGCTCGAAAGCCTCGAAGGCAAAAAGGGAATGCCGCGCATGAAGCCGCCATTCCCCGCCAATATGGGCCTGTATGGCTGCCCCACAACGGTGAACAATGTTGAATCCATCGCAGTGGCGCCAACCATTCTGCGGCGCGGCGCAAGCTGGTTTTCCAGCTTTGGCAATCCCAATAATGTTGGCACAAAACTGTTCTGCATTTCAGGCCATGTGAACACACCCTGCAATGTCGAAGAGGCGATGAGCATTCCTTTCCGCGAGTTGATCGATCGCCATGCGGGCGGCGTGCGCGGCGGCTGGGATAATCTGTTGGCGGTTATTCCTGGCGGATCGTCTGTGCGCTGTGTGCCGGCCGATCAGATCATCGATTGCCCGATGGATTTTGACTCGCTCTCCAAACTGCGCTCGGGCCTTGGCACGGCGGCGGTGATTGTAATGGATAAATCCACTGACATTATCAGAGCTATTGCGCGCCTGTCGCAATTCTACAAGCATGAGAGCTGCGGCCAATGCACGCCCTGCCGCGAAGGCACGGGCTGGATGTGGCGCGTGATGACTCGCATGGTCGAGGGCAGGGCGCATAAACGTGAGATTGATATGCTGCTCGAAGTCTCCAAACAGATTGAGGGCCATACGATTTGCGCTTTGGGCGATGCAGCGGCCTGGCCCATCCAAGGCCTGATCACGCATTTCCGTGGCGAAATTGAAAAACGCATTGATCAATATGCAGCCAATCCGCACAGCGATCCTGTGCATATTGCGGCGGAGTGAGTGGGATGACTTTAACCGCGCAAAAGCTCCTTGCCATTGATCCTGAGCGCTTCAACTCAGAGGGCTTCACCCCATGAGCAAGATCAATATTAACGGCCAAGAGATCGACGTTCCGGCCGATTACACCATTTTGCAGGCTTGCGAGGCAGCGGGCGCGGAAATTCCCCGCTTCTGTTTTCATGAGCGTCTGTCGATTGCAGGCAATTGCCGCATGTGCCTTGTGGAAGTGAAAGGCGGCCCGCCCAAGCCTACCGCTTCTTGTGCTATGGCAGTGCGTGATCTGCGCCCCGGCCCCAATGGCGAAGCTCCCATCGTGCTGACCAATTCGCCCATGGCGAAAAAGGCACGCGAAGGCGTGATGGAGTTTTTGCTGATCAA
>CAIVAX010000366.1 GCA_903903935.1 uncultured Hyphomicrobiales bacterium
GATAAGCTTGAATTTGGCCGCGCCCCCATTGGCACAGGGCCCTATCGGGTCGTGTCCCTGGACATTAACAAAGGTGTGACTCTCACCAAGCGCGATGCCTATCCGCAGGGGAATGATGCCAAATATGCCGGCCAGATCCGCACACTGCAAATTGTCCCGCTGCCTGATACAGGCACACGCGCGGCCGCGATGATGGTTGGCGAGATTGATATGATGCGCGATATTCCCGTCGACATGGCGGAAAATCTCGCCAGCATGCCCAATCTTGGCTCCACCGTGACCTCGCCCATTGGCTCATCCTATCTTTTGATGGATGCGGCGGGCCGCAGCGGGCGCAAGGAATTGCAAGATGTGCGGGTACGCCGCGCCATCATGATGGCGGTCAATTCCACAGAGCTCACGCAAATGATTGTCGGCAAGCTCGCAACAGGTTTGGTGCGTCAGGATGCCATGTGTAATCGCGCGCAAATGGGCTGCGATTATTCTGTGCCCCTGCCCACCTTTGATCTGACTGGTGCGCGCAAGCTTTTGGCTGAAGCTGGCTATGCCAATGGCTTTGATATTGAGATCACCGCGCCCTCGGCGCATTCCGGCCGCTTGGGAGAAATACTCTCGGGACGGTTACGGGAAATTGGCATTCGGGCCAAGGTTGATACACTCACCTTTGCCGCCTATCGCGACAAACAAGCCAAGGGCAAGATTGAATTGCTCGTCAATGGTTGGGGTGGCGGCGGCGTAGCGGATGTACAGGCGACCCTCGACTTCTTCTTCTCACCCGGACCCACAGATTATTTTGGTCTGCCGCGCTTGAGCGAATTGGCTAAAGCGAGCGGCGCAGAAATGGATGATGGCAAGCGCCGGGCTTTAGTGCGCGAAATCTTTGATACTGTGACCAACATTGCCTATATGGCGCCGATCACGCCGCAGCCTGCCGTCTGGGTCCATTCCAAAGACATTAAAGTCTCTGGGGATTCAACTTTCTCAGCTTGGGGCGGTATGGCCTATCAGATTGGCTGGAAATAGGCTGAGGCAAATTGTCCGCACTTAGTTCAAGCGGCCCGCCTCCACATTGGGGCGGGCTTGCATAAGCGGGCTGGCCTGATGATGCAGCAAACGCCAGCCCTTTGGCGCGCGCAGGAATAAATTGCTGGCGACCAGCAGACTCACACCAACCTGCTCTTCGCACAGCACCAAAGCGTGATCGCCGCGCAGCACCAGACGCGGATTGAGACAGAGCACTGGCTCTTGCTCGGCATGGCTAGAGATCATTTTGTAAGAGTCGAGAATGCTCGCCCGGCTCTCTAGAGCTGGCCAGCCAGGATGGACGCAAGACACCTCTTCCTCGGCCCAGATATGGTCCATAGCCTCAAGGCTTTTGGTCTGGAAGGCCCGATAAAAGCTGGCATTTGCTTCCAGAACGTCGGAACGGTCGCTCATCTCGTGCCCTATCCCCCAGCCAGATGACCCTGCGGGCCTTCGCCCTTCATCTTAGTCTAATCAATCCATGGAGGGCAGGGAAAGAATTTTGAACCCGTATAGTGATCTGCTGGGCATCAGGGGCGTAGAGAGAGTTGCGGGACACTTCAAAACGCGCCAGAATGGTCCCACAGATTAGCATTAGATCTGGAACACCCGGTAGAAAACCGGATCTGAATAGCGGTCTCCGCCCCTTGGGGGATGAGGGTACCAAGAGAGGAACGAAGGAGAGCAAAATGGCAAACAAGATATTTTTAGCATCTATTCTGACGAGCACCGCATTAGTGGGCATGACATTGGTGGCCTCTGCCCAGAGCAATAATCCCATTAAAGTGGGCCTGAGTGGCCCCTTTACCGGCGGCTCTTCCTCCATGGGCGTGAGCATGCGCGATGGCGTCAAGCTTGCCGTTGATGAGATCAACAAAGCAGGCGGCGTTTTGGGTCGTCCGATTCAATTGATTGAACGCGATGATGAAGCCAAGAATGAAGTGGGCGTTCAGATTGCGCAGGAATTGATCAATAAGGAAAAGGTTGTCGCAACCCTCGGCTTCATCAACACAGGCGTTGCCCAAGCGGCCCAGCGCTTTTATCAGGAATCGGAAATTCCTGTTCTCAACAATGTCGCCACTGGCTCGATCCTGACCAATCAATGGCCAGATCAGAAGGTCAATTATGTGTTCCGCACCTCGGCCAATGACATTATTCAAAGCGCAATGATCTCTAACGAAGCCGTTACACGTCTGGGCCTTAAAAAGCCCGCAATTCTTGCTGATTCGACCAATTACGGACAACTGGGTCGTGAAGATCTGACGCTTGCTTTGTCCAAGCTCAATGTGAAACCGGTTGCTGCTGAAAAATTCAACATTGGCGATACGGATATGACGGCGCAGGTGCTCAAGGCCAAGGAAGCGGGCGCCGATGTGATCCTCACTTATGCGATCGGACCAGAGCTGGCGCAGATTGCCAATGCCATGGCTAAATTGGGTTGGAAAGTGCCGATGGTTGGATCTTGGACCTTGTCCATGGCCAGCTATATTGACACAGCTGGCCCCAATGGTGATGGCGCGATCATGCCGCAGACCTTCATTGAAGCGCCCACAACCCCCAAGCGGAAGGCGTTCATTGAGGCCTATCACAAAGCCTATGGTGGCGATCGCATGCCCTCCCCCGTGTCGGCAGCGCAGGGCTATGATTCAGCCTATATTCTGGCTGCCGCCATTACGCAGGCTAAATCAACAGAGGGCCCAAAAATCCGGCAGGCTCTGGAAAATCTCGAAGCCAAGATTGAAGGCGTCGTGACGACTTATGACAAGCCCTATTCGGCCAAGGATCATGAAGCCATTAGCCCGAATATTCCGATCATGGGTCTGGTAAAAGGTGGCCGCGTTGTTCCTGCCCATCCTGAGGACCTCGCCGGGGACAAGGCTGTGCGTGTCAAGCCCAAAGGCTGACGCAGAGTTATATTCCGTCCCACACGCTCCCCTCCTGTTGCGGGTTTCCCGCTGCAGGAGGCTTTTCACTTCGGATGGGTTTTCATGGATATTTTGGCGCAGCTCATTGTTAGCGGCATATCCGTTGGCATGGTTTATGGCGTGATTGCCTTTGGCTATCAGCTGACATTTGCTACTTCAAAGACCCTGAATTTCGGCCAAGGCGAAGCGCTGATGCTGGGCGCTTTGGTTGGCCTGACGACGATCAATTTTCTTATTGCCACAGGTATGAGCACCTTAGTGGCCTTCGCGCTCATGTTGCCGATTGTGCTGATCTTTGGTCTGGCGCAAGGCGCTGTGGTCGAATTTCTTGGCGTGCGCCAAGCCATGCGCACCAAATCGGAAGCCGGCTGGATTATGGCGACGATTGCGCTGGGCATTATCTTCAAAAATCTGGCAGAAAATATCTGGGGCCGCGATGCCTTGCGCTTTCCCTCGCCGTTGCCTGAACAAGCGCTGTCGCTGGGTGCTGTGCGCATTCAACCGATGGAAATTGCCATTTTGTTGGGTGCTCTTGGCTTGATGGTTGCGGTGGAAATCTTCAATCGCAAATCCATCTATGGCAAGGCTGTTGTGGCCACTGCGCTTGATCGGGATGCGGCGGGCCTGATGGGCATTGATACGCGCCTTGTCATCACTTTCTCTTATGCTCTGTCCTCGATGTCGGCGGCTTTCGCCGGTGTGCTCGTCGCGCCCATTACGCTGACCGGCCCGGCCATGGGCGGCGCTTTGGGGCTGAAGGCCTTTGCTGTGGCGATCATTGGCGGTTTGTCGAGCGGCTATGGTGTGGTTGTGGGCGGCATGATTTTGGGCATTACTGAAAATCTGACCGGCTATTATATTTCCACTGGGTATAAGGATGTGCCGGGCCTGCTCTTGCTGCTGCTGGTGCTGTCGATCAAACCGGCTGGCCTTTTTGGCTCTACTGCGATCAAAAAGGTCTGATCATGAACAGGCTTCTCGCTCTGCTGGCTGTTGTTGCAATTCTGGTCTGCCCTTTTGTCATTACCAGCCCCTATTATTTGCATCTGATCGTCACAGTGGGTATTTTTGCGATTGTGACTTTGGGCCTGGACATTGTCTTTGGTTATACGGGCGAAGTCTCGATTGGCCATGCCGCGCTGTTTGGTCTTGGCGCTTATGCCTCTGGATGCAGTCTCATTCAATTGGGGCTTGGCTTCTGGCCTGCTTTGGTGCTTGGCCCGATTGTGGCCGGTGCCTTTGGCTTTATGCTGGCCCTGCCTGCTTTGCGCGTCACCGGTCCCTATCTGGCGATGGTCACGCTGGCCTTTGGCACGATTGTGCAGATCCTGATCAATGAAATGACGGATCTTGGTCCCTGGCTCAATCATCTCAATCTTACACGCGGCCCACTGGGCATCACGCTCACCACGCCGGTGATGTATGATTGGCGCGAATGGGGCGAGACCATTCCCCTCTTCAGCATGACGATCAAGCGCGTGCGTGAAGTGCAATATTTCTATGTTGTGATGCTGTTTCTGGTGTTGACGATTGTGGTGATCAATCGCCTGCTGGCTTCACATCTTGGCCGGGCCTTTGAGGCTTTGCGCGACAGTCCGATTGCATCCGATTGCATGGGTGTGAGCGTCTATCGTCATAAGGTCTTGGCCTTTGTGCTGAGCGCTGGTTTTGCCGGTCTGGCAGGTGCGCTGTTTGCTTATTCCGAGCAATATATTGCGCCCAATAATTTCAGCTTTGATCTGTCCATTCAGTTTTTGCTGGCGGTGACCATGGGCGGGCGCAAATCGCGTCTGGGCCCGATTCTGGGCGCAGCAATTGTAGTCTATCTGCCCAATCTTTTGGCTGACATTGAGCTGTTTCGCACTTTTGCTTTGCTGATAGCTATCACGGCTGTTGTGGCAGGTGGCACAGTGATGATCACCAAGCCGGAGCAACGTCTACGGGCGGCTGTGCCAGTGATCCTGTGTCTATGTTTCTATGTGTTTTCGCTGATGCTGCAAAAGATCACCGATTACAAACTGACCGTTTTTGGCCTGATGATTCTGTTTGTGGTCTATTATCTGCCCGATGGCATTGTCGGCTTCCTCAAGCAAATGGTGGAGCATTTCAAACCCGGCTGGATGCAATCGCCTGCGCGCATTCAAGCCCTGGGCGCGCTTGATGCCGCCCTCACCCGCCCTAGCCAAGGCGAGGGCACTTTGCTCAAGCTTGAGCAGGTGACGATGCAATTTGGTGGCTTGCGCGCGCTGGATCAGATCAACCTAGATGTCACAAGCGGCACCATCCATGGATTGATTGGCCCCAATGGTTCGGGCAAATCCACAATGATGAATGTGCTCACCGGCATTTACACGCCCACACAGGGCACGATTACATTTGATCACGAGCCGATTAATGGCCTCAATTCCCCCGGCATTGCGGCGCGGGGCATTGCTCGCACATTTCAGAATGTGCAATTGTTTGGCGAATTGACCTTGATTGAGAATGTGTTGGTCGGCCTAAATCACAGCTATCATTCAAATGTTGTTGATGTGGCGCTGAGCTCCTCGCGCATTCAGCGTGAAGAGCGTCAGGCGCGGGAGCGGGCGGCCAGCATTTTAGCCTTTGTGGGATTGGGCGAACTTGCCAATGAAGAGGCGCGCAATCTGCCCTATGGCAAGCAAAGATTGCTGGAGATTGGCCGCGCTCTGGCCCTTGATCCCAAATTGCTTTTGCTGGATGAGCCTGCGGCTGGTTTGACCGCGCCTGATATTCGCGACTTGGTGGAGATCATCCGCAAGATCAAAGCGCAGGGCATTACGATCATTCTCATCGAACATCATATGGATGTGGTTATGTCTGTCAGCGATAAGGTCAGCGTGCTCGACTTTGGCCAGAAAATTGCCGAGGGCAAGCCAGCTGATGTGCAGGCCAATCCACGTGTGATTGAGGCTTATTTGGGCGGTGCCTCCGCCATTGCAGCGTGAGGGTGCATCATGCTGAAAGTTGACAATCTGATCGCAGGCTATGGCAAGGTTCAGGTCCTGCATGGCATTAGTTTAACGGTTGCCGATGGCGCTCTGGTCACTTTGATTGGCTCGAATGGCGCTGGCAAGACCACGACTTTGCGCGCGCTCTCGGGCATGATTGCGCCCAGCCAAGGCACGGTTTTACTGGGCCAGCAGGGCGCGGGTGATCCATCATCTGCGCTTGAAAATATCACCGGCCTGCCCGCCCATCAGATTACCCGCCGCGGCGTGGCCCATTCGCCTGAAGGACGCCGGGTCTTTGCCACTCTGCCGGTTGAGGACAATCTCTTATTGGGCGCTTTTCCCCGCCTCAGCGGTGCGCGCCCACGCGGTGAGCCTGCGGCTGATCTTGAGCGCATGTATGATTTATTCCCCCGCCTGCGCGAGCGGCGGCGGCAATTGGCTGGTACTTTATCGGGCGGTGAACAGCAAATGCTCGCTATGGCGCGCGCCCTCATGCTCAATCCGGCCGTGCTGATGCTCGATGAGCCCTCCATGGGCCTTGCACCCAAATTGGTCAGCGAGGTCTTTGCCATTATTGCCCGCCTGAAAGAGCGCAAGATCACCATGCTGCTGGTTGAGCAATTTGCCGCTGCCGCGCTGGAGGTGGCTGATTTTGGCTATGTGCTCGAAAATGGCCGGATTTCCGCCTCAGGCCCAGCTGACAAGCTGCGCAATGATCCAGCCGTTCAGGCGGCCTATCTGGGTGCGGCCCATTAAGCTGGAGCTTATAAGGGCACAATCCAAAGCGCCAAGATGCAACAGCCACGATGACGCGGCGCGCCTTTTCTGCTAGGGGGAGAGCATGACACTCTCTTCTGCACCCTCCTCCACCCCATCCGCCTCCACCCCATCTGCCCCTGCGCTCTCAGCTTCGGCCTCGCTCGTTGAGACTATGCATGAGCTGGGACGCCGGGCTCGTCTGGCCGCCCATGCCCTTGGTCTTGCCTCGAGCGAGCAAAAGAACACAGCTTTGTTCACGGCGGCTAAAGTCATGCGCGCGCAATCGGCGGCGATCATTGCCGCCAATGCGCTGGATATGCAGGCGGGTGAACAGGCTGGCCTGACTAAGGCCAATTTGGACCGGCTCATGCTCAATGAGGCGCGTATTGAGGCTATGGCCAAGGGGCTGGAAGATATTGCGCATCTGCCCGATCCGGTGGGGCGTGTGCTGGCGCAATTTGAGCGCCCCAATGGGCTGATGATTGAGCGCGTTTCAACGCCGCTGGGCGTGATTGGCGTGATTTATGAAAGCCGCCCCAATGTCACCGCCGATGCGGGGGCTTTGTGCCTGAAGGCGGGCAATGCTGCGATTTTGCGTGGCGGCTCTGATTCCTTCCATTCCTCGCGCGCAATCCATGATTGTTTGGCAGAAGGGTTGCGCGCCGCCAATCTGCCGCAAGCAGCAATTGCGCTTGTGCCTGTGCGCGACCGGGCCGCAGTGGGTGAAATGCTCAAGGGGCTTGCTGGTCAGCTTGATGTGATTGTGCCACGTGGCGGCAAAAGTCTGGTGGCGCGCGTGCAAGAAGAGGCGCGCGTACCTGTGTTTGCGCATCTTGAAGGGATTGTGCATGTCTATGTCGATCGTGCCGCTGATCTCGACATGGCCAAGACGATTTTGCGCAATGCCAAATTGCGCCGCACGGGCATTTGTGGTGCAGCCGAGACCTTGCTGGTGGATCGCGCGATTGCTGATCAATCGCTCAAGCCGCTTGTCTCCATGCTGATTGATGCCGGTTGCGCCGTGCGCGGTGATGATATGGTTTGCAAGGCCGATGCGCGCGCAACACCTGCCACGACTGAGGATTGGCGCACCGAATATCTCGACAGCATTATTTCCGCCAAAGTGGTGGATGGTCTGGATGAGGCGATGAACCATATCGATACATTTGGCTCGCATCATACGGATTGCATCATCACGCAGGATCAAGCAGCAGCCGATCGCTTTTTGCGCGAAGTGGACTCAGCCATTGTGCTGCATAATGCTTCAACCCAATTTGCCGATGGCGGCGAATTTGGCTTTGGTGCCGAGATTGGCATTGCAACAGGACGCATGCATGCGCGAGGTCCCGTGGGCCTTGAGCAATTGACCTCGTTTAAATATCGCGTGCATGGCAGCGGCCAAATCCGCAGCTAGGCGCTTGCCTCATCTGGAGAGCATCACATGACCTATGAGGACATGGTCGCAGAAACCCAAAGGCTGGTCGCAGCGCAAGTCACCCCGGATATGGATTCGGAAATGCGTGACGAATTGCTGGAAAAGACCATGATGCGCCTGCTGGATCGCAAAGCGGCGGTTCCCTTCTTTGGCCGTGTGGGCATGTTGGGTGCAGGTGGCGGCACGCCTGTTCCCGGCCATTATCTCATGCATCATGAGCCGCGCCTGCCGCCCATGCCGGACAAGCCAAGTCTCATTGATTTTTTCACCAAGCGCATTTTGCTCATGGGCCGTGGTGGTCAACATTTGCTCCAAAGCGCCAAGCTCGCGCAAAAAAACGGCTTGCCGGAAAAACTTGTTCTGGCCTGTTTGGTGCATGATGTGGCGGTGACAGCGCATATACGCTGCGACCATGGCTATTATGGTGCGCAATTGATCGCGCCTTATGTCGATGAGGAAGTGGCCTGGGCGGTGCGCTATCATCAGGCGCTGCGCTTTTATCCTGATCCTGAGATGAACTATGAATATCCTGATCTTTATAAGCGCTCGTTTGG
This sequence comes from uncultured Hyphomicrobiales bacterium, assembly GCA_903903935.1. Lineage (GTDB taxonomy): Bacteria > Pseudomonadota > Alphaproteobacteria > Rhizobiales > Beijerinckiaceae > Terripilifer. The sequence continues at coordinate 8,669 of CAIVAX010000366.1, forward strand.
TGAGGA
>CAIVAX010000367.1 GCA_903903935.1 uncultured Hyphomicrobiales bacterium
CGCCTTCATGCGCTCCTGCGTGCCAATCTGAATGACAACGGACCATTTGCGCTCGAGCGATTTCTCAATCAGCCCCGGCAGAACCCGATCCAGCGGTTGGCGCGTGAGATGGTAGAACCAGATCTCCATCAATCAGCCGCGACAAGAACAAATTCGCGCTCAGTGCGTGTCCAGATCATGCCAATATCACCAGCCTGACCGGCATGTTCCTCCGTCTTACCGGCCAGCTCGACATCGCCGCGCTCAATCGACGCACGCAGAAAATCGGCAACCTCCGCCGTCATGCCGTGCAAAGTGGCTGCGGCGCGCCGCGCTGGCCAACCAATGATCGAGACCACCGCCGCCTGTTGAATACGAAAGAATATGTCGCGCAAATTGGCATCAGCAGAAGCACCAATGCGCGCGGTAAATCTGACGAATTGGTCATCTTTACACAACAGCTGACCATCAACCTTGGCATCGGTGACCAGATCCAGCACGCGCACACCCTCAGCCAGCTCGCCGCGCGAGACGACGACAGGGCGAATAAATTCAATCTTGATCCCTGGCGCAGCCTGAGGGAATTTTTTGATAATGGCCTCACAGCTTGCCGCAGCCAGAACAGTCTGTGCACTCACAAAGGACAGAGCGATCAAAGCTAGCGGCAGAATGTGAAATAGGCGCAAGCGCATCAGGACCTCTCACCCCAGATCAATGTTCGTAATGATCGGCCACGAGTTTATCGAGCAACCGAACGCCCCAACCCGAACCCCAACTTTGATTAATATCGCTGCTGGGTGAGCCCATGCCTGTGCCCGCAATATCCAGATGCGCCCAAGGCGTCTCATTGACAAAGCGTTGCAGGAATTGCGCCGCCGTGATCGAGCCTGCATTGCGTCCGCCAATATTTTTCATATCGGCAAATTGCGAGTCGAGCATTTTGTCATAGGCCGGGCCCATGGGCATGCGCCAGACTTTTTCGCCCGTCGCTTGACCAGCAGCGCTCAGACGCGCCGATAATTCATCATTATTGGAGAAGAGACCGGCATATTCCTTGCCCAGCGCCACAAGAATAGCACCCGTCAAAGTCGCCAGATTGATCATAAACCCGGGCTGATATTTGTGCTGCACATACCAAAGCACATCGGCCAGAACCAAACGACCTTCAGCATCGGTATTGATCACTTCGACTGTCTGTCCCGACATGGTCTTGACGATATCGCCAGGCCTTTGCGCATTGCCATCAGGCATATTCTCAACCAGACCAATAGCACCAATCACATTGACCTTGGCCTTGCGACTGGCCAGTGCATGCATCAGCCCTACAACGCAAGCCGCGCCCGCCATATCGCCCTTCATATCCTCCATGCCGCCCGCAGGCTTGATGGAAATGCCGCCCGTATCAAAGCAAACACCTTTGCCGATAAAAGCAATTGGTTTGGCCTCACTCTTGGCTTTGCCGCGCGCGGCTTTGGCGCCATTCCAATGCATCACCACCATGCGGCTTTCGCGCACTGAGCCCTGACCAACGCCCAGCAAAGCGCCCATGCCCAATTTCTGCATGGCTTTGACATCGAGAATCTCAACCTTCACGCCAAGCTTTTCGAGCTGCTTGGCGCGCTTAGCGAATTCGACCGGATAAAGAATATTCGCAGGCTCATTGACCAAATCGCGCGCTAGACTAATGCCATTCGCCAAGCCTTGACGGGCTGGCAATTGCGCGCGGACTTCGGCGGGATTAGTCACCGCAATCTCGATCTGCACTTTGGCTGGTTCAGCGCCCTCATCATCGGGCTTTTTCTTGGTCTTGTAGGTATCAAACTTATAGGCGCGCAGTTTCAACCCCAGCATGAGATCGGCCGCATCAGCTGCAGAATGCTCACCCTCTGGCGGATCGAAAACAACCACGACCTTGGCGGCGCGTCCCAGTTTGCCTTGAATAAAGCCACCCAGATTGATCAAGCCATCCTGAGCCTGCGGATCGGCTTTCTTGGCTTGATGCGTGCCCACCACTAAGAGACGATCAACCGACAGACCATGGGGAGCCAACAGCTCCATCGTGCTCTTGGCAGCGCCTTTGAACTGGGCGGCTGTGGCGGCCTTGGCAACAAAAGCGGCCGCCTCGCCCAGAATGGTTTTGGTCGCTTTGCCCAATGCCCCATCGACCCCGGCCAGAATGACCAAAGTGGTGGCGGGTACTGTTTTGGCGGCTTTGGCCGCAAATTTAACATCCTTGAGCGAAATGAAATCCACGTCCAAAACATGCGACATAGGGGTATCCTCAAAGCAGGCGGCAGCTGCCGCAAATCAGTTGTGCTGATAAATAGCGCGTTTGGCGATCAAAGTCGCGGGTTTCCTACAAAATTTAGCCCGGGAAGGATCGCTGGGACCAAGCCGCTGCAAGGCGGGGATCGGGCCGGCTAGGGACACGAAAGCCCAACAGAACTTGCACTGCTGCACTGGAATGGTTAGCCCTATCCTGTCTGTCGGGCCTGCCCCGATCAAGGGGCTTCAGTTTCGGGACAAAAGAGAGAGACCGGACCCTCTCCCCCGCTGAAGGATCGCGCTGAGGGATCGATTGTGTGACGCTGATTGACCGCTATATCTTCCGATCCGGATTGGGCGCCTTTTTGGCTGCCCTGCTCAGCCTGACGGGTGTGATCTGGATCACGCAATCACTGCAGCAATTTGATCTGCTCACCACCAAGGGCCAGAGCCTGATCATCTTCTTCGCCCTGACCGGCTTGACCCTTCCCTCGCTGATCGTGCTGATCGCGCCAATTGCTTTGTTCTTTGCCGTGCTGACCACTCTCAATCGCCTGAATGGGGACAATGAACTTGTGGTGATGACGGCCGCCGGTCTCTCACTGCTGCGCCTGCTGCGCCCCTTTCTGCTGCTGACAGTGCTGATCAGCCTGCTGATTGGCGTGATGTCGCTATGGGCTATGCCAGCCAGCTTCCTCAAGATTCGCGACATGATTACCCAAGTGCGCGCCGACTTTCTCACGCGCATTGTCCGCGAGGGTCAATTCGTCACGCTCGATCAGGGCTTCGTTTTTCACTATCGCGAACGCGGCCCTGATGGCAGTCTGCGCGGCATTTTCATTCAGGATCGCCGTGATCCACAACATATCAACACCTATATTGCCGAAGTGGGCGTGAATGTTCAAAAGGACAATCAGAATTATCTGATCTTGCAAAAGGGCAGCGTGCAGCGTCAAACACCGGGCGAAGTTGATCCGGTCATGGTCTCTTTCGAAAGCTATGCCATCGATCTGACACAATTTGGCTCGGAGGCAGAGGGCGCCCCGCTCAAGCCGCGCGAATATGCAACGCTCGATTTGATCAATCTTGATCGCTCCTCCGATTACGTCAAAGCCAATCTGGGACGCTTAATGGGCGAATTGCAGGATCGGTTCATAAATCCCCTCTATGCGCTGGTGTTTGGACTGATCGGATTTGCAGCTCTGGGACAGCCACAAACGACAAGACAAGCGCGTGGCCTTCGATTGGGACTGGTGATTGCTGGCGTGATCGTGCTGCGCATTGCGGGCTTTGGCGCTTCAGCTCTTGTGGCTAAATCCCTGCAAGCCATCTGGCTCGTTTATGGCCTGCCCATGATCGCCATGGCCTTGGCTGTGTGGTTTATCATTTGGGGGAAATCCCGATGATCGGCAAAACCCTCAGCCTCTATTTAATGGGACGCTTTGCGCGTTCCTTCGCCGCCGTCTTTGGCACGATTTGCCTGCTGATCTTCATTGTAGATTTTGTCGAAATGTTGCGTCGGGCGGGAGATATTCCTGGCGTGACACCTGCCTATATTGCGCTGATCACTGTGCTGCGTGTTCCCTCAATTGCTGAACAGACCCTGCCCTTTTCTGTATTGGGCGGCGCCATGTTTGCCTTTCTCACGCTCAGCCGACGACTTGAGCTTGTGGTGGCGCGGGCGGCCGGCATTTCAGTCTGGCAAATTCTCACTCCGCCCTTGGCGCTCACCCTGACTCTGGGCATTGCCTGCGTCACGCTCTACAGCCCGCTGGCGGCCATTTTCAAATCGCAAGCCGATCAGATGGAAACTGGCATGTTCGGCCGCAATCGCTCCACCAGCGATACCAGCCTGTGGATCCGCCAGCGCAGTCTGGATGGTCAAGCCATTATACGGGCGGAGCAATCCAGCCAGGGCGGCAGCACGCTGGTCAATGTCACAGCCTATGTCTTTCTGCCAGACGGGAGATTTCTAGAGCGGGTCGAAGCCGCCTCCGCCCGCCTGATGCCGGGGGTCTGGATGCTCGATCAGGCCCGCATTTTGGCTTTGGGTGAGGAGCCCAAGCCCGTCGAGACCTATCTGCTGGCCACCAATCTAACCTTGGAACAGGTCACACAATCCTTTGTCGCCCCCGTTGCCGTCCCCTTCTGGCGTCTGCCCGAAGTCGTTCAGCAAATGAAGGCAGCAGGTCTAGATTCAGTAGGTTACCAACTGCGTTATGTGACCTTGCTGGCCCTGCCCCTCCTCTTGGTCTCCATGGTCCTTATCGCCGCTTGTTTTTCGTTAAGACTCTTTCGATTTGGTGGCATTGCCCGCATGGTTACCGGTGGAATACTGGCTGGCTTCGTGCTTTATGTTGTTGGTAAATTAATGGGTGACCTTGGCACGGCCGGCATGCTTAATGCCACGCTCGCGGCTTGGTCCCCGGCGATTGCGGGAACTCTTGTGGGCATATTTGTGCTTTTACATCAGGAAGATGGCTAATGGGGATACCCATAGCTCGCAAGTCGTGTCTGGCTTGGCAAACTTCGCCAAGAGGGGTGGCTATAGGCCGCCCGTTTTTGCTTGCCTGCTTGCTGGCCCTGATCCCGCTTCATACATCCCTCGCCCAGACGACTTTGGCCGATAAGGTCGGCCAGCAAATTACCAATCGCAAAGCCAAAACACCTGACCGCCTTTTGGTGGAAGCCGGCGAGATGATTTATGACCGCGACAATGAGCGCCTGAGCGCCCGCGGCTCAGTCAAACTCTATTATCAAGGCCGCACGTTAGAGGCCGACAGCGTCAATTATGACCGGCGCACCAATCGCGTCACGGCGCAAGGTCATGCCAAAATGACCGAGCGCGACGGCACAACTGCCTATGCCGAGCGCTTTGAACTCAGCGATGATTTCAAAAATGGCTTTATCGATAGCCTCAAGGCCGATAGCGCCGACAAAACCTATTTCACGAGCTCGCGGGCCGAGCGCACCAATGGTGAGACGACTGTTCTCGAGAACGGCATTTATACCGCTTGCGAACCCTGTGCAGAGGATCCCAGCAAACCACCGCTCTGGCAGATCAAGGCGAAACGGATCATCCATCAAAATTCTGAGCAGATGATCTATTATGAAGATGCCAGTCTGGAACTCTATGGCACATCGATCGCGTATCTGCCCTATCTCTCTGTGGCCGACCCCAGTGTGACCCGCAAATCCGGGCTCCTTATGCCAACTTATAGCGCCAATCTGACGCGTGGCGTTGGCGTGTCGGCGCCCCTCTTCTGGGCCATCGCACCCAATTATGATCTGACATTCACCCCGACATTTTTCACCCGTCAGGGCCCGATGCTACAGGCCGAATGGCGTCACAAACTCATCACCGGATCTTATGACATCCGCTTGGCGGGCATATTCCAGCAAGACCCCAAAGTGTTTCGCGCCAATCCCTATGGGCAGGGCAATCGCGAAAGCCGTGGCTCGCTTGAAACGCGTGGCGAATTTCAGATCAATGACAAATGGAAATATGGCTGGGATATTTCGCTGATCAGCGACCGCTGGTTCTTCTCGGATTATCGCGTCACGCCACAATCCATTTCAACCAATTATCTCAAAGACTCGATCTCCACAGCCTATCTGATCGGCAAGGGGGACCAGGGCTATTTTGATCTGCGCGGCTATTACTTCAAAGGCCTGTCGTCTTTTGATGTGCAGAAGCAACAGCCCATTGTTGGCCCTCTGTTGGATTACAACAAAGTCGTGCGTCTCGATCCTGCGCGCAGTGCTGGCTTGGGTGGACAGGTCGAACTTGATTTCAACTTCACCAATCTGTCTCGCCAGATTGCGGCCTTCCAATCCACAGGTCTGCGCACACTCGATAATGCTTGGGGGCTTTATGATGTCTGCCCGCCCGGCGCCAATGGACTCTACACACCCGCCAATTGTCTATTGCGGGGATTGGGCGGCAATTACACACGCTCAACATTGAATCTGTCTTGGAAGCGCAGCTTGATTGACCCCATTGGTCAGGTCTGGACGCCCTTTACCTTTACCCATTTCAACGGCTCTTGGCTCAGTCTCAATCAATCGCGGGCGCAAACTTTCACCAATGCCGATTGCGGCCATGTGCTCTGCTCGTCCACCATTTCAAATGCAAGCCAGCAGAGCTTTATTGGTAGCCAGAATGATACATTCGCCGGACAGGCCGTCCCCGGCATAGGTCTCGAATATCGCTTCCCGCTTCTGTCAAAATCAGGTGGCGTGGCGCAGACGATTGAACCCATCGCGCAATTGGTCTCGCGCCCCGGCGTCAAACAATCTCCCGCCCTCGTCAATGAAGATGCGCAGAGCCTTGTCTTTGATGACTCCAATCTCTTCGCTTGGAGCAAATATTCCGGCTATGATCGCTTCGAAACCGGCACACGCTTGAATTATGGTGCGCAATATACGGCGCAATTCAACAATGGCGCTTATGGCAATCTCATGGTTGGCCAATCCTATCATGTGGCCGGCACCAATTCCTATCAATTGCCCGATGCTGCCAATATTGGCTTGAGCTCAGGACTGGATCGCCGCCGCTCTGATCTGATCAC
>CAIVAX010000368.1 GCA_903903935.1 uncultured Hyphomicrobiales bacterium
AAAATCCTGAAGCACGTGATGTGATGCGCGGCGCTATTGGTTCGCTTCTACCGAAGCGTGAGGATTTCAAACAATCTTATATGGCGATATTGCGCGGCACGTTCCTAGGGTCTGTGCTTGGTATTTTGCCAGGCAATGGCGCTGTGCTGGGACCTTTTGCCTCCTACACAACAGAAAAACGCATTGCCAAAGACCCCAGCAGATTTGGCCGCGGGGCCATTGAAGGCGTTGCTGGGCCTGAGGCCGCTAATAATGCTGGCGCGCAAACTGCCTTTATTCCCTTGCTCACGCTTGGCATTCCTCCCAATGCTGTGATGGCCCTGATGGTTGGTGCCATGACCATTCACGGGATTATTCCCGGCCCACAAGTGATGACCAAAAATCCCGAGCTGTTCTGGGGCATGGTCGCTAGCATGTGGATTGGCAATGCGATGCTGGTCATTATCAATCTACCTCTGGTTGGATTATGGGTCCGTCTCCTCAAAGTTCCCTATCGCATGATGTTTCCGGCGATCATGATTTTTTGTTGCATCGGCATTTATTCGATCAACAATTCAACTTCTGATGTGATGTTCACCGCCTTTTTTGGTCTTTTTGGCTATAGTGTCCTTAAACTTGGCTTTGAGCCTGCGCCCATGCTTCTGGGTTTCGTCTTGGGCAAGTTGATGGAAGAAAAGCTACGCCAATCCCTCATCATCTCGCGAGGGGATTTTATGATCTTCCTCGATCGGCCACTTTCGGGCGTTTTGCTTGGAGTTGCTGTGATCATGCTTGTGCTGGCTCTCTTGCCGTCTGTGCGCAAGGGACGCAATGAAGTGTTTACAGAATAAATCAAAGACAGTTTGATTTTGCTCTCGGGTGCGGTTGACAGGGTGAAATCGAACCCTAATTTCAAGATTTAGTTACCAATGATCAAATGAGGAGAAACGCTTGTCATGAAGATAATAGCAACCACTTTTGCTCTTGCCAGCCTGTTTGTTGGAACCGCTCAGGCGCAAACCTATCCCTCCAAACCCATTACAATGGTCGTTCCCTTTGCAGCTGGTGGACCAACCGATATTATTGCTCGCATTGTTGGCGAACATATGTCGCGCACATTGGGTCAGCAGATCGTTGTTGAAAATATTGCTGGTGCTGGCGGTACCACAGGTATTTTGCGAGCTAATCAAGCCACCGCCGACGGCTATACGATTATGATGGGCCATATGGGAACACATGGGGCTGCGCCAGCCCTCTATCCCGGCCTTAAATATGATCCAGCCAAGGATTTTGAGCCGGTGGGATTAGCGGCCAGTACGCCTATTCTCGTTGTCGCGAAAAAGACAATTCCAGCCAATAACCTCAAAGAGTTTAATGCTTGGCTGAAAACCAATGAGAGCAAGGTCAATCAGGCGCATGCTGGCGTTGGGGCAGTGTCTCACATGACTGGCATTCTTTATAATGCCAATGTCGGCATTAAGCCCGCTGCAGTCCCTTACACAGGCACGGGCCCCGCGCTCAATGATCTGATCTCGGGTCAAATTGACTATATGACGGATCAGATCGTCAATGTTGTCGAGCAGATCCGTGGCGGTGCCATTCGCGCTTATGCGATTGCAACACCTGAGCGCTCGCCAGCATTGCCAGATGTGCCCACAACAGTCGAGCAGGGCATGCCTGAATTTCAGGTTACCGCTTGGAATGCAGTTTTTGCGCCCAAGGGTACACCCAAGGACATTGTCACCAAGCTCAATGGAGCTCTGATTAAAGCGCTTGATGATGAGCCAACTCGCAAGCGTCTTTTGGATTTGGGTGCGGTTATACCGGATGCAGCGGGCCGTACACCCGATGCGCTCCAAAAGCTTGTCGTCAGCGAGCTTGAACGCTGGACACCGGTCCTGAAAAACGCACCTAAGTAAGAGTGTCTTTTATCGCGAATAAAGCCGCCTTTCAGGCGGCTTTATTTTGAAAGCAGGAGCTCGGCGCCGCCCGCCATGAACAGATTGATCCCCTCTGTGCTCAGCAGAATTGTGCCGCGCAATTGATTGGAGCGGTAGAAGGCAAGCAGCTCCAGACGCAGCGCCTGCAGCTCTTGCAAAGGCGCAAAGCGATAGGCGGCAATATTCACAATCGGCAGGTTGGAGGGGATGTGTAGTTCTGAATTCACACAGCCATTATAAAAACTAGGGGCCTTGACGTCAACGAACTGCAAGGCAAGTTGCTTACGATGAATGCCAGAGTTGAAAAGCTTGGGAAGTTATGAAGAGCCAGACCATGAGACTAGAATTTATTTATTGCAAATTCATCTTTTGAGTCTCACCTATAAAAGGCCTTACATTTAAAAAATGCTTATTTTTTAATCATTTAAGCCATATCCCCCTACATAATAGAGACATAAAACTATTTCATAATTATCTGGTTTTCGATAGATTGTTGTCTGTGCTGATAGGTCTTCTTGAGGGGCCATCCTCAGCTCTTGAGCAAGAGTCACCATTGAGGTCCTTCTTTTAAAAAAGAGCTCACTTCGTGGTTTAGCTTAAGTCAGGGAACATCAGAAACGACCAAAAAATCGAAAATACGTTTGTTAATCAGATATATATAGATAGGAATAGGGCGTGAGATCAAAAGTTGCAAGACGAAGTGGCGTGCTCCTGCACCCAACATCTTTTCCGGGCCATTGGGGAATTGGGGATCTAGGTTCTGCAGCTCGCTCCTTTATCGATTTTCTATCCCAGACACATCAACAAATTTGGCAGGTTTTGCCCCTCGGGCCAACCGGCGATGACGGCGCCCCCTATTCATCCTATTCTTCAAACGCAGGTAATCCATTACTGATTAGTCTTGAGGATTTAGTGACAGACGGCATTGATATTGTCGTTGAGCCCCCGACCAAAGCTCTCTCTAGCGCAGATGATTTAACTGCCGTTAAGTCCGTTAAATTCGAAGTTCTTGCGCGCGCTACAAAAAAAATATGTGACAACGCCACTTTAAGCCATGCATTCGATCAATTCTGTCATCAAGAACGTGAATGGTTGGATGATTACGCACTTTTTATGGCCTTAAAGGATAGTCATCCCAATACAAAGTGGAACCAATGGCCCAAAGGGCTCGTTAAGCGAGAAAAAGCTGCGATTGAAAAGGCTCAAACCGAACTGGCCGATTCCATCGAGTTTCACAAGTTTTCACAATTTGCATTTTTCCGGCAATGGTCAGCTTTGCGCAATTATGCTCATGAGAGAGGGATACGTATTGTCGGCGACATACCGTTCTATGTAGCTTTTGATAGTGCGGATGTATGGGCAAATCCTCTGAATTTTGAACTTCTACCTGAAACATTTGAACCCAAACTTATGGCAGGAGTGCCGCCAGATTATTTCAGCGCAACGGGCCAATTGTGGGGTAATCCCGTCTATAATTGGAAACATCTGGAAAGCACGAATTTCGAGTGGTGGATTCAAAGGTTCAAACGCTTAACACAGCATGTGGATGTTATCCGTATCGATCACTTCCGTGGGTTTCAGGCTTTTTGGCAGGTGCCACATGGTGAAACGACTGCCATCAATGGGTCTTGGGCACTATGTCCAGGCGACGCCTTCTTTCATACTCTTGAGCATGAATTAGGTCATTTACCAGTCTGGGCAGAAGATCTGGGCCTCGTGACGCCTCAGGTGGAACGACTGCGTGATAATTTTGATTTTCCCGGGATGAAAGTTCTGCAATTTGCTTTCGATGAGAAGGGATCTGAAAATCCTTATCTTCCCTTTAACTTCACCCCAAACTTTGTTTGCTACACTGGGACCCACGATAATGACACTGTCGTTGGTTGGTGGGAACACCTCGATCATAAACAGCAAAAACTGGTGCTAGAGTATGCCGGTCCCATTTTAGAGCAAGATGTTCACTGGACACTGATACGTTTGGCGATGAGCTCTATTGCAGCGACTGTCGTCATTCCCATGCAAGATATATTGGGCTTGGGCAGCGAAGCTAGAATGAATGTACCTGGTCGTGCGACGGGGAATTGGTCTTGGCGATACGAGCCCAAAGCGATTACCAAAGAGCTCACGCATAAACTGAAGGCGACGACCACTGTCTATGGGCGGGGCCATCGTCACTTGACTAAAAAAACTCAGTGATGCAGTTCGTGATGTCTGAACATTTATAAAATATCAACTAGTGGCAAAATAGCGGCAAAATAGAGGTATGACTCTCTGTCGCTGTTTTGCCCTTGGCCTTCTCTTCGAGAGGCTTAAAATTCGCCTATCTCTGTGCAATCCCTTTGCAGCTCATGATAGGTACTTCATCCTCTCTCTATCCTTTCACCGCCATCCTCTCATCGGCAAAACAGAAGACACTTTGATTAGGTGATGCGATTGTTTGCGGCAATCTTCTGCTCGATCAAATTAGCAATTGCGATCTGATGTTTTGATTTGGCAAAATCCAGCGCTGTTTCTCCGTGATGTGATTTGAGAGCTAAATTTATGCCTGCATCAATTAAAATCTGTGCTGTTTGCACATGCCCCTGCCAGATTGCATCATGCAAAGCCGTATAGCCGTTGACAGGACCTTGTTTGTTGATCGCTACGCCCCATTCAATCAAAAGCTTGGCAGCTTCGGATCTGCCCGCATAGGCAGCGGCATGCAGGGCCGTCGCTTTCATGCCAGGATCGACCGCTGTTAAATCAGCTCCTGCTTGGAGAAGTCGCTTTACAATGTCGGCATCGCCTAAATAAGCGGCCATAACGATTGCAGACTCTTCGCTCTCATCAAGCTCATTCACATCAACGCCCTGTTCGACCAGCTCAGACACATGTGCGAGATTTTGCTTTTGGATAGCTTTTAGTAGAGCGGTCATAAAATCTGTCCCAATTTTATTTGAACTACGGAGAGTCACAAAGAGGGACTCTGTTTTGCCATGCTATCGTCTCAGCCCCGGGGCTTCTTGTCCGGTGCGGGCGACATAATCGATATAGCCGCCGCCATATTTATGAATGCCATCGGGGGTTAATTCAAGCACGCGATTGGAGAGAGCGGCGAGGAAATGGCGATCATGCGAGACAAAGAGCATGGCGCCTTCGTAATGCGTGAGCGCTTCAATCAGCATTTCCTTGGTGGCCAGATCCAAATGGTTGGTTGGCTCATCGAGCACCAGAAAATTGGGCGGATCATAAAGCAATTGCGCCATCACCAGACGGGCTTTTTCACCGCCCGATAAAACGCGGCATTTCTTTTCAATGTCATCGCCGGAAAACCCAAAGCAGCCCGCCAAAGCACGCAAGGAGCCTTGACCGGCTTGCGGGAAGCTTGCTTCCAATTGTTCGAAAATGGTGAGATCACCATCCAGCACTTCCATAGCATGCTGCGCGAAATAACCCATTTTCACACTGCCACCAAGAATGACATCGCCCTGATCAGGCGATGTCGAGCCCACCACAAGTTTGAGCAAAGTAGATTTGCCAGCGCCATTGACGCCCATCACACACCAGCGCTCTTTGCGGCGGATGAGAAAATCCAGCTCTTCATAAATGATGCGCGGACCATAGCTTTTATTGACGCTTTTGAGCGTCACCACATCTTCGCCTGAGCGCGGGGCGGGGGCAAATTCAAAGGCGACAGATTGGCGCCGTTTGGGTGGCTCGACACGTTCAATCTTGTCGAGCTTCTTCACGCGGCTTTGCACTTGCGCGGCATGTGAGGCACGCGCCTTGAAGCGCTCGATGAATTTGATCTCTTTGGCGAGCATGGCCTGCTGGCGCTCAAATTGCGCCTGTTGCTGCTTTTCATTTTGTGCCCGCTGTGCTTCATAAAATTCATAATCGCCAGAAAAACTATTGAGCGATCCGCCATCAATCTCGATGATTTTGGTGACGATGCGATTCATGAACGCGCGATCATGCGAGGTCATCAGCAAAGCGCCCTCATAGGCTTTGAGAAAATCCTCCAGCCAGATCAGGCTTTCAATATCCAAATGGTTGCTGGGCTCATCGAGCAACATGCAATCAGGCCGCATGAGCAGAATGCGCGCCAGCGCCACGCGCATTTTCCAGCCGCCCGACAGCGCGCCGACATCGCCATCCATCATCTCTTCACTAAAGCTGAGGCCAGCGAGAACCTCGCGGGCGCGCCCTTCAAGCGCATAGCCGCCCAATTCTTCAAACCGGCCCTGCGCCTCGCCATAATGCTCGATGATCTCATCCATGCGATCGGCCTGATCGGGATCACCCATGGCTGTTTCCAGCTCGCGCAATTGCGCCATCACCTCGCTGACAGGACCAGCGCCATTCATCACTTCCGCCACAGAACTGCAGCCCGACATTTCGCCGACATCCTGGCTGAAATAACCAATGGTCACGCCGCGATCGACACTCACTTGGCCTTCATCGGGCAGATCTTCGCCAGTGATCATGCGAAACAAACTCGTCTTGCCTGAGCCATTGGGGCCGACAAGACCAATTTTTTCGCCGCGCTGCAAAGCTGCCGAGGCCTCGATGAAGAGGATCTGATGGCCATTTTGTTTGGAGATTGCGTCAATGCGGATCATGTGCGCCTGAGTGCTGAGAAGGGACAGGTTCCCATAAGCTATCTGGATGAGATGAGAAAGGTGGATCTGTCATTGGCCGCTTCGAGGAGCGGGCAGGGCCTTACATCGGCGCTCAATTTGTCAGTTTATAAGTGACATTTATCTCTTGTCAGTTAGGCATGTCGAGAGATTCGCTTTGTATAGTTGCGTTGTCGAGAGGCGTGCAGTCGAGTGACAACTGACAGAATTGCTCTCAGCCGTGCAGCCAATTCTAAAATCAATTGATTTTGAGTGCC
>CAIVAX010000369.1 GCA_903903935.1 uncultured Hyphomicrobiales bacterium
GCAGTGGCCGAACTGGCACCTGAGCTGCTGCCAAAGGCGGGGGGCTGAACAAGCTGCTACTTGACGAATGCGGGCTTCCGACGCATGTTAGATTGATGAAAAGCTCCAAGGCCAATGGCCTCCGCATTTGCCGGATTATTATTAGCTAGCTGTACCGCTGGCTGGAGCCGTCTTTTTACCTTTTCCAAAAAGAGCGATGCCCCGGCCAGATGGTCGAGGGAAAGTCATGGTTGCGCCTGTATTACGCCTTTACAATACGCTCACCCGATCGAGGGAAGAGTTTCGCCCCATCGATCCAGATTTGGTGCGCATGTATGTCTGCGGCCCGACGGTTTATGATTATGCCCATATTGGCAATGCACGGCCGGTTATTGTCTTTGATCTTCTCTATCGTCTGCTGCGCCAGATCTATTGCACTGGTCATGTCAAATATGTCCGCAACATCACGGATGTTGATGACAAGATCAATGCGCGCGCCGCCGAGCGTGGCATTGATATTCGCGCTTTGACCGAACAGACCAATGCGATTTTTCAATCCGATGTGGCAGCTTTAAACTGCTTGCCGCCTGATGTGCAGCCACGCGCCACTGAGCATATTGCGCAGATGATTGAGATCATCCAATCCTTGATCGCGCAAAACCATGCCTATGCCGCCGATGGTCATGTGCTGTTTTCGGTTCCCTCCATGGCTGAGTATGGACGTCTGTCGCGGCGCCCGCTGGATGAGATGATTGCGGGGGCGCGTGTGGATGTGGCGCCCTATAAGCAGGGCGATATGGATTTCGTGCTGTGGAAACCCTCTGCCGCACAAGAGCCGGGCTGGGAATCTCCCTGGGGACGAGGTCGGCCGGGCTGGCATATTGAATGTTCTGCGATGAGCTGGAAACATTTGGGCGAAACCTTCGATATTCATGGTGGCGGCATTGATCTGGTCTTCCCGCATCATGAAAATGAGATAGCCCAATCGCGCTGTGCCTTTGGTCATGAGGTCATGGCCAATGTCTGGATGCATAATGGCTTCTTGCAGGTTGAAGGCGAGAAAATGTCGAAGAGCCTCGGCAATTTCATCACCATTCATGATCTCTTGCAGAGTGACACATTTGGGGGGCGGCGCTGGCCCGGCGCGGTGTTGCGGCTTGCCATGCTGCGCACACATTATCGCCAGCCCATTGATTGGACCTTGAAGGGGCTGGAAGAGGCCGAAGCCAATCTGCGCAATTGGCATGAGGCGGAAGTTGTAAGCGCGCCAGAGGGGGCAGAGATTCCGGCGCAGATTTTGGCGGCGCTGTGCGAAGATCTCAACACCCCCGAGGCGATCAGCCTAATCCATGCTTTGCGCAAGGCTGGCAAGGCGCGCGAGTTAAAATCCGTGCTGATGCTTATGGGGCTTTATGCGCCCGATATCTTTGCTAAAGCGGGGGCTGGCGGGGCCGAACTCTCTGCTGAAGAGCGCAGTCAGATCGAGGCTGTGATTGCACAGAGATTGGCGGCGCGGGCGGCCAAGAATTTTGCGGAGTCCGATCGCTTGCGCGATCATTTGCTCGCCAAAGGCATTGTGCTGAAAGACAATAAGGATGGCACAACAACATGGGAGCATAAGGGATGATTGCTTTACGCCCCTATCTGCCAACCGATGCGCCTGTGCTTGCCGATCTGTTTCGTCGCAGCATTCTCGAATTGGCTATTGAGGATTATGACGAGGCGCAATGCGAAGCCTGGGCGGCTCTTGCTGATGATGAGCAGGCCTTTGCGGCACGGCTCGCAGGTGGGCTGACTTTGCTGGGTCTGAGCAATGGAACGGTTGCGGGATTTATCTCGCTCAAAGGTCAGACAGAGATTGATCTTTTATATGTCGATCCGCGCTTTGTGCGCCAGAAAGTTGCCAGCCAATTATGCGAAGCGCTGGAGACAATCCTTGCTGCACGCGGTGCTGACTTTATCCAGACGCAGGCCAGTGATCAGGCTTTGCCATTTTTCAAATATCGCGGCTATGAGCCGCGCCAACGCAATACCAAAGTCATTGGCTCACAATGGCTGGGGTCGACGACGATGCGCAAAGACTTGGTTGGCACAGCTAAAAAGACACAGGCGGGGCCGTCCTCTTCTTCGCTGGCCCGACATTGAGACTGGATGGATCTGATATGACACGCGAACGTCTCTATCTTTTCGACACAACTTTGCGCGATGGCGCGCAGACGACTGGCGTTGATTTCTCGCTGGAGGATAAGCGTCAGATTGCTCATTTGCTTGATGATCTGGGCCTTGATTATGTGGAAGGTGGCTATCCGGGCGCCAATCCAACAGACACAGACTTCTTCAAAGAAAAGCGCACCAAGCGGGCCAAATTTGCCGCCTTTGGCATGACCAAACGCGCCGGCCGGTCAGCGGCCAATGATCCGGGCGTGGCTGGGTTGTTGGATACGCAGGCCGATACCATCACCTTTGTGGCCAAGACCTGGGATTATCATGTGCATGTCGCGCTTGGCACGACCTTGGATGAAAATCTCGACTCCATTGCTGACTCGATCAAGCTGGCCCGCTCACATGGGCGTGAGGCGATCTTGGATTGCGAACATTTCTTTGATGGCTATAAGGCCAATCCTGCTTATGCGTTGCAATGTGCGCAAACAGCCCATGAAGCTGGTGCGCGTTGGATTGTTCTGTGTGACACCAATGGCGGAACGCTGCCGCAGGATGTGTCACGCATCGTCACAGAGGTGGCGCGTCATATCCCCGGTTCGCATTTGGGTATTCATACGCATAATGATACAGAAAATGCGGTTGCTAATTCCTTGGCTGCGATAGAAGCAGGTGTGCGCCATGTGCAGGGTACGCTCAATGGTTTGGGCGAGCGCTGCGGCAATGCCAATCTGGTCTCGCTGATCCCGACATTATTACTCAAGCCCACTTATGCGGAGCGCTTTGAGATTGGCGTAACGAAGGACAAGCTCGCGGGACTGACCAAGCTCAGCCATGCCTTTGATGAATTGTTGAACCGCAGGCCCAATCGCCATGCGCCCTATGTGGGGGCTTCAGCCTTTGCAACAAAGGCAGGCATTCATGCCTCGGCAGTGCTGAAGGATCCGCGCACGTATGAGCATGTTGAGCCTGAATCAGTGGGCAATCAGCGCCGTGTGCTGGTGTCGGATCAGGCGGGAAAATCCAACATTCTCTCTGAGCTGGAGCGGCTGGGCGTTGCGATCGAAAAGAATGATCCGCGCGTGGGGCGTTTGCTGGATGAGGTCAAGGAAAGAGAATCGCTGGGCTATGCTTTTGAGGGGGCCGATGCCTCATTTGAATTGATGGCGCGGCGGATTTTGGGGCAAGTGCCAGATTATTTCGATGTTGAGCGCTTTACCGTCAATGTCGAGCAAAGGCGCAACACTGAGGGGCAGATGACCTCAATCTCGCAGGCCGTTGTCAAATTGCATGTTGATGATCAGTCGATGATCTCGGTGGCGGAGGGCAATGGTCCGGTCAATGCGCTGGATCTGGCATTGCGCAAGGATCTTGGAAAATATCAGCGCTATATCGAGGATCTGCAACTGCTCGATTATCGCGTGCGCGTTTTCCAAGGCGGCACGGATGCTGTGACCCGCGTGTTGATTGAATTTGGCGAAGCGGATGGGGCGAGATGGTCCACTGTGGGCGTCTCAGCCAATATAATTGAAGCTTCGTTTCAGGCGCTTTTGGATGCTGTTGTCTATAAGCTCTATAAAAGCGGCGCTGTGTAAAGCGTGTTAGAGCTTGCAGGGTGTTTAAGCGCGAAATGAAAGAACCAAAGCCCGCGTGTCAGCGGGCTTTGGAAATAGAGTGATTACTCAACCAAGCTAATGGTTGAATCCTTGCACAGATCCGCGCCATTCACTTCAACAACAGATTCATCGCTGAACAGGCCGGAAATATCATACAGACAGCCGCCATTCTTGGCCAAAGCAGCGCTAGTGCGCTTGCCGCCAGCCAAATCGCTGGCAATGGTTTGGGGCTTGGCATCGTCTGTCTTTGTCGAGGTGACGACCAGTTCAATCAGAGCCACTTTGCGCTTGTTCACCACCAGCACTGCGCTGGCATTACTTGCCTGAGCGGGCTTTTTGGCAGCTTTGGCAGCCGGTTTTGCAGCAGGTTTGACTACAGACTTTTTCTCTTCAGCCGCAACAGCGGGCTGGGCTGCGGCAGGCGCTGGGGCAGGCATCACAACGGGAGGCACAGCAGGTGTGGGGTTAAACAGGCTTTGCGCCATGGCTGATGAGCCTGCGCCAAAGACAGCTGTTGCCAGCACGATCGTGCAGGTCATCTTGATTAGGCTGTCATTTGCAAATTTCATGTGGCCTCTCCTCTGACTTACTCTCTGCTTCAACCTAGGCTTGTGCATTACAGCTCTTGCCCGTACCGGGTATAGAGCCCTTCTCTTTTGTTGGCCTGATTTCCAGAGCTTTTCTGATCAACCCAGAGGGAATGAGAAAGACAACGAAAATCTAAGGTAAAAAGAGCTGAATTTGCACCACATTCCTAAGTCAATATCTTCCTGACAATAACGAGGGAACGGATCTCGCGCAATCGTTTTATCAGTCTGTTTTTGCTTAGGTTTGCTTAGAGCGCTGGGTTAAGGCCGCTGTTTTGACAGCATTTTGGTTTTTGGCGGCAAAGTCTTCGAGCAGGGGCAGGATCTGTCCAATGTCATCGGCCACCAGATAGCGCATATCACTGGCATGGTGGAGAAAGCCTGTTGCTTGCATGTGATCCATCAGAGTGAGCAAAGGGCTCCAGAATTGATCAATATTGGCGAGCAGAATAGGTTTTTTGTGCTGCCCGAGTTGAGCCCAGGTCAATTGCTCGACCAGTTCCTCTAGTGTGCCAATGCCACCGGGGAGAGCCACGAAAGCATCGGCTTTTTCATACATGAGGCGTTTGCGAGTGTGCATATCGGGCACGACAATGGCCTCTTGCACCTCATTGAGCATGACTTCCCGATTTTTTAGAAATTCAGGAATGATGCCCGTCACTTGGCCGCCGTGGAGGAGAA
>CAIVAX010000370.1 GCA_903903935.1 uncultured Hyphomicrobiales bacterium
AATGATGCTGGGGCCCAGGTTGATGTTTTGGCCCGCTCGGCATTTCTGCGCTATCGCGAGGCTTTAGGCGAAGCGATCGGCGATATTCCTGAGGGGCTTTATCCGGGCGATTATCTCAAGCCCATTGGCGAGGCTTTGGCCAAGGCGCATGGCGCCAGTCTGCGCGATCAACCCGAAAGCCAATGGATGCCAGCTGTGCGAGAGTTTGCCATTGAGGGGATGATGGCGATGATCCGTGAGGATCTGGCTGCGCTCAATATCCGCCATGATGTGTTCTTCTCGGAGCGCTCCCTCACCACTGGCAATGAGGGCATGGATCTCGTGGGTGCAGTCATTGAGGATCTGCGTCAACGCGGCATTATTTATAAAGGCCGTCTGCCGCCGCCCAAGGGGCAATTGCCCGATGATTGGGAAGATCGCGAACAAGTCTTGTTCAAATCAACCGATTTTGGCGATGATATTGATCGGCCGCTGATCAAATCAGATGGCGGCTATACCTATTTTGCCTCTGACATTGCCTATCATAAGTCCAAGATTGATCGTGGCTTTTTGAACATGATCGATGTCTGGGGCGCCGATCATGGTGGCTATGTCAAACGCATGCAGGCGGCGGTGAAGGCTGTGTCGGGCGGGCGCGGCAGTCTGGACGTCAAGCTCTGCCAGATGGTCAAGCTGATGCGCGATGGTGAGCCGGTCATCATGTCCAAGCGGGCAGGGACCTTTGTCACCTTGCGCGAAGTCGTCGATGAAGTGGGCGTCGATGCGGTGCGCTTCATGATGCTGTTTCGCAAGAATGACGCGACGCTTGATTTCGATCTGGCCAAAGTTTTGGAGCAATCGAAGGATAATCCGGTCTTTTATGTGCAATATGCCTTTGCGCGGGGCCGCTCGGTGATGCGCCAGGCTTTGAGTGTTTTCCCTGATCTTGACCTGTCGGCAAAGGCTTTGGCCCAAGCCCCGCTCGAGCGCTTGAATGATGAGGGTGAACTCCACCTAATCAAACTGGTAGCTCAATATCCGCGCCAGATTGAGGCTGCGGCCCTTGCGCATGAGCCGCATCGTGTGGCTTTTTTCATTCATGATTTGGCCAGTTCGTTCCATTCTCATTGGAACAAGGGCAAAGATATGCCGCAATTACGGTTTGTTAATGAAGACGATAGATTGTTGACCTGTGCAAGACTGGCTTTGGTGGAATCGTTAACATTGGTTCTTTCATCGGGGCTTTCATTATTAGGCGTCAGTGCGCCCCAAGAAATGCGTTGATGAGTTGAGATGCGTTGAATTTGAGTTGCGCTGATAGGTCTGTGGTCTGCACGCGGTTTATTGTTCTGACTGGCGGTTCATCGTCGGTTGGTCTGGGGTTTGGTCCTCAGTTTGGTTGAGCGTGAAGAGGTAGATCATGAATGAGTCTCCGGCTCGGGTGCGTCAGCCCATTGATCTGGATGAGTTCGAGCGTCGGTTGCGCAGCGCCGCCAATCCTTCGCATGCTGACCAAGATCCTTTAGCGGAATTGGCCCGGCTGGTTGGGCAGGGCAATCCTGCCGCCGTGCCGCAGGAGCAGGCTCAGCTGAAAAATTCTCTTCCTGCGCATCAGGCCCTGCCTGAGCCACAGGATTATGCAGCTCCCCATATTCACAGACCCGATCCGTCCTTTGACCCGCGGCTGCGGGATCAGGCACCAATGGCTGAGCGCAATTACTCTTCTGCGCCTGAGGCACAGGGGCATGAGTCACAAGTTCCTGTCGATATGGGCCAGATTGAAGCGCAGATGCGCGATTTTCGTCGCAATTATGAGCCAATGGCCAATACAGCTCCGCGTCAGGAGCCTAGTTTTGATGGCCAACACTCTGTCAATGCCGATCCGCGCAATGCCGATGCACGGTCCTATGCAGATCCACGGATTGATTCCTCAGCTTATGCGCCCGAGCCCGCCTATTTGGATGATGTCGAGGTGGAGCCCAAGCCGCGCCGGACATTTTGGCTGGCCAGTGCCGGCCTCGTGGTTGTCATGGGTGCCATTGGTCTAGGCTTTGTCTACAAGGGCGGAGCCAAATTGGGTGGCGAGGCGCCAACCATTCTGGCTGCCGCTGGACCAACCAAAGTCCAGCCGCCTAATCCAACCAATTCTGGCACGACCAATGCCTCAAGTACCATTCTCGATAAGGGGCAGGCGGATCGGGTGACGGCTAGCAAAATCGTCACGCGGGAAGAGCAGCCCGTTGATTTAGCTGCACAAAGACCAATTCCGCGCGATGTGACGGCGGCCGCCTCTCCCATTCCTGCTGTGCCTGCTGTGCAAAAGTCGGAGATTTCCACTCCTGTGCCGCCGGCTTCACAAGCTGCTGCGCCAGCTGTTGTGCCGCCTGCGATCG
>CAIVAX010000371.1 GCA_903903935.1 uncultured Hyphomicrobiales bacterium
ACACCGATGACATTAATCGTCCCGGTCAGGCCCATGCCTTTTTCCTTCGCTCCCATCATGCCCATGCTGAGATTCTCTCAATTGACGCGAGCGCAGCGCACTCCATGCCTGGCGTTCTTGCCGTTTTCACTGGTGCGGATCTCGCTGCAGATAAAATTGGCGGGCTGATTTGTGGCTGGATGATTCATTCCAAGGATGGCTCGCCGATGAAGGCAGGTTCCCATCCTGCTCTCGCACAGGGTAAAGTGCGTTATGTTGGCGATCATGTCGCGGTGGTCATTGCTGAGACTTTGGAACAGGCGCGTGTGGCGGCTGAGCATATCAAGGTCGATTATAAAGTTCTGCCGGCCGTGATTGATATGGAAGCGGCTGTGCGTCCCGGATCGGCTGTGGTGCATGATGTGGCGCCGGATAATCGCGTCTATCAATGGCATTTGGGTGATCAGGCGGCGGCTGATGCGGCGTTTAAAAAAGCCGCGCATGTGACGCGGCTTGATATTGTCAATAATCGCCTTGTACCCAATGCGATGGAGCCAAGGGCGGCAATTGGTGATTATGATTCAGGCGCTGATTCCTTCACTCTTTATACCACCAGCCAAAATCCGCATGTGGCGCGTTTGGTGCTCTCAGCCTTTATCGGCATTGCCCCTGAACATAAGCTCAGAGTGATTGCGCCAGATGTGGGCGGTGAATTTGGCTCCAAGATTTTCATTTATGCCGAAGAGACAGTCTGCGTCTGGGCAGCCAAAAAGGTCGGGCGTCCGGTGAAATGGACGGGTGATCGCACCGAGGCCTTTTTGTCCGATGCGCATGGGCGCGACCATCTCACCAATGCTGAAATGGCGCTCGATGCGGCAGGCAAGATTTTAGGTCTGCGCGTGAAGACGAAGGCCAATCTGGGCGCTTATCTGTCCACCTTCTCCTCAGCTGTGCCCACTTATCTCTATGCGCCGCTGCTGTCTGGCCAATATGATATTCTGGCGATTTATGTCGAAGTGGATGGCATGTACACCACCACATCGCCGGTTGATGCCTATCGCGGTGCGGGACGGCCCGAGGCGACCTTTGTCATTGAGCGATTGGTGGAAGTGGCAGCCCGCGAGATTGGGGAGGATCCTGCAGCCTTCCGTTCGAAGAATTTCATTCGCTCCTTCCCGCATCAAACGCCTGTCATCATGTGCTATGATGCTGGCAATTATCAGGCCTCTATGGATAAAGCGCTGGAGATGGCAGATTATAAAAACATTGCGCAGCGCAAGCAGGATTCGCTCAAAAAAGGCCTGCTGCGCGGCATTGGCATTTCCGCCTATATTGAGGCCTGCGGCATTGCCCCTTCGGCGGCTGTGGGTTCGCTGGGTGCGGGTGTCGGCCTGTGGGAATCAGCCGAAGTGCGCGTCAATCCGGTTGGCACTGTGGAAGTGCTGACAGGTTCGCATTCGCATGGTCAGGGCCATGAGACGACCTTTGCGCAATTGGTGTCGGGGCGTCTTGGCATTTCGATTGATAATGTCGCCATTGTGCATGGCGATACGGATAAAGTGCAGATGGGCATGGGCACTTATGGCTCCCGCTCGGGGGCTGTGGGCATGTCGGCTTTGTCCAAGGCGCTGGATAAGATTGAGGTCAAGGCCAAGAAGGTCGCGGCCCATGTGCTGGAAGCTTCCGTCGATGACATTGACTTTAAGGATGGCAAATTCACCGTCAAAGGAACCGATAAATCGATTGATTTCACCTTCCCCGCGGGCGTTCATATTTGCGAATTGGAGATTGATCCGCAAACGGGCGTGGTGCGCATTGACCGCTGGACGGCGGTGGATGATTTTGGCGAGGTGATCAATCCGATGATCGTTGAGGGCCAGGTGCATGGCGGCATTACCCAAGGCATTGGACAGGCGCTCTATGAAGGGGCTGTCTACAATCAGAATGGGCAATTGCTGACTGCCAGCTATATGGATTATTGCATGCCCCGCGCCGCCGATGTGCCCTCTTATCAAGTGGGCATGACCAAGACGGCCTGTCCGTCCAATCCGCTGGGCATCAAGGGCTGCGGCGAGGCGGGGGCGACTGCCGCGCCGCCGGCCGTGATCAATGCGCTGACGGATGCTCTGGGCCATGAACATGTGCCCATGCCGGCCAGTCCCCAAGTCTTATGGCAGGCGGCTCGTGCGTCCAGCCACAAGATTGCAGCAGAATAGATTTACCCCGCGCGCGCGGCAGTGTAGATGAGATTGAAAAGGAGACACGCATGTATCCATTCACCTATCACAAGCCCGACAGCCTCTCTGCTGCCGCTGGTCTTGCAGCTCAAGCGGAGAATGCCAAATTGCTCGCTGGTGGCATGACTTTGCTGCCGACGATGAAACAGCGTTTGGCTTCCCCCCACAATCTGATTGATCTTGGCCAAGTGTCCGATTTGCGCGGCATTGTTGTCTCTGGTGATCAGGTCACCATTGGTGCGATGACACGCCATTATGAGGTCGCCCATTCCAAGGATGTGCAAAAGGCCATTCCGGCTCTAGCTGAATTGGCGGGCATGATTGGCGATCCGGCCGTGCGCAATCGCGGCACGATTGGCGGTTCTTTGGCCAATAATGATCCGGCGGCTGATTATCCTGCCGCGGCGCTTGCGCTGGCTGCCACCATCATCACCAATAAGCGTGAAATCAAGGCGGATGATTATTTCACCGGCCTGTTTGAGACCGCGCTTGAAGAGGGTGAGATTGTCACCCACGTGCGCTTCCCTATTCCCGCCAAAGCGGCCTATGAAAAGTTCCGCAATCCCGCCTCGCGCTATGCGATTGTGGGGGTCTTTGTCGCCAGCTCAGCTGCGGGCGTGCGCGTGGCTGTGACGGGTGCGGGCTCAGAGGGTGTGTTCCGTGTGCCTGCAATGGAAGCAGCCTTAAAGGCTGATTTCAGCGCCAAGGCTTTGGA
>CAIVAX010000372.1 GCA_903903935.1 uncultured Hyphomicrobiales bacterium
ATAAGCCGTAAAGGCGCGGGCCTGTGGCTGTGTGCCTAAATCCATCCCCTCCAATTCACCCAAAACGCGCGCCAAAGTGGGACCAGCGGATAAACCGGGCACTGCTTGAATAATGTGCCCACGATAGGGAATCTCCAGCGGTTCGAGAATTTGCGCGTGATAGCTCGCCAAATCCTCAGCACCCAAAGGACTACCAAGGGCCGCACAATCGGCGGCAATATCTGCCGCAATCTGGCCTTCATAAAAATCGCGCCGCCCGGCCCGGGCCAATTGACGCATGGTCTGGGCTAATTTGCCTTGATTGAGATAATGCATCGGCAGGCTTGCCACTGGCGGCAGACCATCGGGGAGATAAATGTCGCGGCTGGTTGGATAGCGCCGCAGACCAGCGGCATGATTGGCAATGCGCAGTGAACTGAACCAATCAATCGGCAGGCCTTGATCCGCCAGCGCTATGGCTGGAGCCAATACATCAGCGAGCGTCAACCGGCCCCATTTTTCCTGCGCAAGTCCCAAACCGTCAACAGCGCCAGGCGTGGCAAAAGACAGCGGGCCATGCGCATTGCGCCCCTCTAAAACCGCTGGCCAAGTGAACAAATCCTTGGTCTCCCCGCCCACCAAAGGATAGGCCGAAGGATCAGTTTTAATCGGTGAAATGGGCCCAAAAGAGATGACTTGCGCGCGTTTTTCACCCGCCCTGTGCACAAGCATAAAGCCACATCCACCCAAACCACTATTGCCGGGCTCAATGGTCGCAAGGGCAAAAGCGGTTGCAACAGCCGCATCCACTGCATTGCCACCCGCTGCTAAAATATTGGCGCCAATCTGACTGGCCGTGCCCACTTGCGAGGCAACCACACCCCGGGGCGAGCGCGCGGGCGTCTTCAAAACCGTCCAATTTTGAGTGATATGACCTGTCATAGCTGCTTTCTCGAGATTTCTAAGGGCGCATAGTGAGTGCGGGTCAGGGTGGTTTCGCTTAGATTTTGACTAGGGCATCATCTTAATCTCGCTCGCCCCGCGCAAGATCTGACTATTGTGCCTCTGCCTATCTCCAGTTGCCAAGTGAGCTGGCAAATTTTAAGGTGAGATGTAGTAATTTTTGGGGGATATCATGAAACTGTATAAGTTGGGATTAGCGCTGTTTACCGGCCTTGCTCTTGCCAGCACAACGGCCCTAACGCAAGTCTCTGCTCAAACTAAAGAGTCCTTGTCGATTGATCTTCCCAATGAGCCGGGCAATCTCGACCCCCATGGCCAATATGATACCGATAGTTATGGCGTCTATCGTAATATCTTTGACAATCTCGTCACGCGCGATGTCTCGGGCAAAATCATCCCCAAAGTCGCCACAGCGTGGAAATATTCGAGCGATACTGTGCTCGATTTCACCTTGCGCAGCGACATCAAATTTCATGATGGAACACCTCTGACAGCCGAAGATGTGGTGTTCAGCATCACACGCATCATAAATCCCGCCTTTAAGAGCCCGCAATTGGCGAATTTCAATTCCATCACCAAAGCTGAGGTCACAGGCCCTGGCGCGGTGCGTGTGACAACATCTACTCCCTATCCGGTTTTGCTGGCGCAATTGGTCAATCTGTCGATTGTTCCCAAGGCCTATGCCGAAAAAGTTGGTGATGTGCAGTTCAATCTGCAGCCCATTGGCAGCGGCCCCTATAAATTCTCTTCCTGGCAGAAGGGCGCCCGCGTCGTTCTCGAAGCCAATGACAGCTATTGGGAAGGCAAGCCGCCCTTCAAGACCGTCACCTTCAACAATGTGCCCAACACAGCCACACGCATGGCCGATTTGAAAACCGGCCGCGCCGACATCATCCGCTTCATCACAGCTGATGATGCTGTGCAGATCAAGGCTGATCCCGCCCTCAAATTGCTGACCGCAGAAACCGAGCGCATTGGCTATCTCTTCGTCAATGCGCTGGCCACACCCACCAAGGATGTGCGCGTGCGCAAAGCAATTGCCATGGGCATTGATCGCAGTCTGATCATTTCCGCTTTGCTGGGCGGGTATGGCAAGCAAGTGGACATTATCGGCGCGCCGTCTATCTTTGGCTTTACGCCTGATATCAAGGGCTATCCCTTCGATCCGGCGGGCGCGAAGGAATTGCTCAAACAGGCTGGCGCTGTGGGCGCTGAGCTGACATTCCTCACCTCACCTGCTTATGATCAGCGCATTGTGCAGGCCATTCAGCAAATGCTCAATGACATTGGCTTGAAGGTCACAATCTCCAGCTCTGATCAGCGCACCTTCCTGCAAAAGCGTCAGGGCAATCCAGAAGAAGCTGGCAGTCTTGCTTATGGTGTGTGGTCCTGCGCTTGTCAGGATGAGGATGGCATTATTCTTCCGCTGTTCAAGACAGGCACGATCTGGTCGAAATATGCTAATCCCGAATTCGACAAGGCTGTGACCGCTGCGCGCGAAACGCTGAAGGAAGAAGAGAGACTGAAGAATTACGCCAAGGCGCATGCCTTCATCAAAGACGATGTGCCCGGCGTTGGTCTCTATCAATTTGTTGCGCTCTATGCCTCGCGCAAGGAATTGCAGTGGACACCCACTGCCAATGAAGCTTTCTTCATCAATCAGATGAAATGGCAGAATTGATCTGAGCCGCAGTTTGAGTGTGTTCTCACAAGGCCACACTCAGAGCCTCATATGAGCCTGATATCAGGTGCGATCTTAATTGATCGCACCTCTGGAGCCCTGATGTGATGACGCGCTTCTTGATCAATCGCGCGATAACGGCCCTGATTTCCCTCCTTGGCGTGATGATGATTGTGTTTGTCATCATGCGCCTGTCTGGTGATCCCACATTGCTTCTGGCCCCGCAGGGCGCCAGCCCGCAGGATATTGAGCGGCTGCGTCATGAGCTGGGCTTTGATCAGCCCATTGCTGTGCAATTCTTAGAATATATATGGATGGTGCTGCATTTGGATTTTGGCACCTCCTTCGTCCAACGCATTCCTGTTCTCACCATTATTGGCGCCCGCCTGCCCTATACGCTCTGGCTGGCTCTCACAGCTCTTGCCTTTGCCATCAGCATTGGCCTGATGATCGGCATTGCCAGCGCCGCGCGGCGCGGCGGCTGGATTGAGCGTCTGCTCCTGCCTTTGATTCTTGTGGGCCAAAGCCTGCCCACCTTCTGGTCAGGCATTTTACTGATCATGCTGTTTTCGGTTCATCTGGGCTGGCTGCCCTCCTCTGGCGCTGATCAAGCCAGCTCTGTCATTCTGCCAGCTTTGGCGCTGGGCGGGCTGTCTATGGCGACGTTCGCGCGCATTGCTCGCACCGCTGTGATTGACGAATTATCGAAAGATTATGTGCGCGCCATTAGGGCCAAGGGCATTAGTGAGCTGCGCGTGATACTCACTCATGTGCTGCGCAATGCCTCCATTCCCGTGATCACCATTGCTGCTATTGAAATCGCCAATCTCTTGGCTGGTTCCGCCATTGTAGAGACTGTCTTTGCTTGGCCGGGACTTGGCCAATTGGCTGTACAGACCATCACAGGGCGTGATTTTCTGGTGGCACAGGCTTTGGTGCTGATCGCCGCCATCACTTATATCGTGCTCAATTTTATCGCTGACCTTCTTTATAGTCTGGTTGATCCGCGCATCCGGCTGGGAGCGCGCGGGCGATGAGCACATCCACACCAACCAACGCGCCACTCTCCATCAATGCCCTTGCGCAATGGATCAGCAAAAGAAAAGCTTGGGGCGCTGTGCCCTTTGCGCTCATTCTCTTTGGCTTCATCCTATTGGCTATCTTGGCGCCGCTTGTCGCGCCGCTCGATCCGCTCAATCAATCGCTGTTAGCGCGCCTCAAACCACCGGGATTTTCAGCCAATGGCGTGACGCGTTGGCTGGGCTCAGATGAATTGGGACGCGATCTCTTGAGCCGCGTGATTTATGGCACACGCATTTCGCTCTTAGTGGCGCTGCTGTCTGTGTGCGTCTCGGGCAGTCTTGGCACTTTGATTGGCCTGATTGCTGGCTATCGACGCGGCTGGATTGAAATTGTGATCATGCGTGCCGTGGATATTATGATGTCCATTCCCGCCATCTTGCTCGCCATTCTCATGGTGGCTGTGCTGGGGCCCAGCATTACCAATCTGGTCATTGTGTTGGGGCTGACGCGCTGGCCGCGCTATACGCGCATTGCCTATGCCCAAACCTTGGTCATTGCCAATATGCCCTATGTCACCGCCGCCCGTTTGGCGGGCGCGCGCATGCCGCGCATTTTGTTTCGCCATCTTTTGCCCAATATTATGGCGCCTCTCATCGTCGTTGCGACTTTGGAATTTGGGCTGATGATCCTCTATGAGGCAGGCCTCTCCTTTCTGGGTCTTGGCATTCAACCGCCCACACCCTCTTGGGGC
>CAIVAX010000373.1 GCA_903903935.1 uncultured Hyphomicrobiales bacterium
CCTCGATCACCAGATCGCAATCAGTTAGCCCAGCATAATCAACGCATGTCGAAATGCGCTCTAGAGATTCTTTGCGCTCAAGATCAGTGAATTGATTGCGGGCAATCAATCTGGCCATATTGCCATTGATCGTCGCAAGCCCAGCCTGCAGCCTATCCTCCGAGAGGTCATTCAAAATGACCTTAAGCCCAGCTGCTGCACATACATGGGCTATGCCGCTGCCCATCTGGCCAGCACCAATAATCCCGATCTTTTTAATATCGATCGTCATGTTGACCTGTCACTCAATACTGAACCACTCGCAATCATAGAAGCAATGATGAGTAAATCCAGCTTTTCTAGAGATTATTTGCCTAACTTCGACAATTCCTGATCCAAATCGGGAAGAGCCGTGAAGAGATCGGCCACCAGTCCATAATCCGCAATTTGGAAGATAGGCGCGTCCTCGTCCTTATTGATGGCAACGATGACCTTTGAATCCTTCATGCCCGCCAAATGCTGAATGGCACCTGAGATCCCAACCGCTATGTAGAGATCGGGCGCCACAACCTTGCCAGTCTGACCCACCTGCCAATCATTAGGGGCATAACCAGCATCAACAGCAGCTCTTGAAGCCCCCATCGCCGCGCCTAAACGATCGGCAATGGGCTCAATGTAAGTTTTGAAATTCTCGGAATTTTGCAGCGCCCGGCCACCGGAAATTATGATTTTGGCGGCAGTCAATTCAGGCCTATCGGATTTAGCAACCGCCTCGCCCTTGAAAGTCGACAAAGCCTTGTCGGCAAAAGGCTGGATCTGTTCGATAGGCGCGTACTGGGCGCTTGCGGGACTAGCAGCGAAGGCCGCTGTGCGAACTGTGATCACCTTGATGGGATCACTGGCTTGCACAGTTTGTATCGCATTGCCGGCATAGATTGGACGCTCGAACACATCCGGAGATACAACCTTAGTTATTTCTGATACTTGCATAACATCCAGCAAAGCCGCCACACGGGGAAGGATGTTTTTTGCATCTGATGTTGCACTGGAGATAATAGTTGAAAATCCTGGTGCCAAACTGACGATCAGATCCGCTACAGGCTCGGCGCGTTGATGATCATAGTGAGCGGCATCGGCAACCAGAATTTTGGCAGCGCCCTCTAGGCGGGAAGCGGCCGCCGCAGCTTCCGAAACATGATGGCCCACAACAAGAATGGTGACAGCTTGGCCAATAGCGAGAGCAGCCGTGAGGGCTTTGGCTGTTCCATCGCCCAAATGGCCAGAAGAAATATCAGCAAGAAGCAATGTCGACATTAGAGGACTCCTGCCTCATCTTTGAGTTTGGCGACCAGAGCGGCTACAGACTCCACTTTCACACCGCCCTTACGCGCAGCTGGCTCAGATGTCTTGAGGACTTTAAGTCTGGGAGCCAAATCGACGCCATAAGCATCAGGGCTGGTCTCAGCAATCGGCTTCTTTTTCGCCTTCATAATATTGGGTAGCGAGGCATAACGCGGCTCATTCAAGCGCAAATCCGTCGTCACAATCGCCGGCAAGGGAAGATGCAGAGTTTGCAGGCCGCCATCAACCTCTCTGGTGACATCAATGCCGCCATCGACAAAAGCCACTTTTGACGCAAACGTACCCTGACCCCACCCTAAAAGGGCAGCCAACATCTGGCCGGTTTGATTGCAGTCATCATCAATAGCCTGTTTTCCCATGATAATCAGGCTTGCGGATTCTGCCAGCGCAATGGCTTTGAGAATTTTGGCAACTCCAAGCGGCTCCGCAGTCAGATCTGTCTTGACCAGAATTCCACGATCGGCACCCATGGCCAGACCTGTTCTGATCGTCTCACTAGCTTGTGTGGGTCCAATGGAAACAACGATAATCTCTTCCGCCTTGCCGGCCTCCTTCATGCGGAGGGCTTCTTCGACAGCGATTTCATCAAACGGATTCATCGACATTTTGACATTGGCCAAATCAATGCCCGAGCCGTCGCTTTTCACACGAGGCTTCACATTATAGTCAATGACCCTTTTGACAGGAACGAGGATTTTCATGGCAAACCCAATTAAATGGTGCAGTGCGAAATTGGTAATATCTGCAGATGAACAAGTCAACGCTCGGGGGTCCTACCCCCTTCTCAGCCCAAGCTGCCGCTTCAACTCGAGCCAAATCACCCTGCTGGCTTAGCGGTTTTTACCCGGAACCCATAAAATATCGCCCTTACCCTGAGAATTCACATAGCGGGCGGCAACAAACAGAAAATCGGAGAGCCGGTTAATGTATTTCAAAGCCGGACCGCCGACGCTTTCGCCCTCTGTCAAAGAAAGCTCAACAATCAGCCTCTCGGCTCGGCGAGCGACCGTTCGAGCCACATGCAGAGCTGCAGAAGCCTCTGACCCACCTGGCAGAACAAATGACCGCAAGGGCTCTAGAGAGGAATTAAGCTCGTCAATCTCCGCCTCAAGACGATCGACTTGAGCTTGAATGATGCGAAGAGGCTCAAACTCTAGTTTGTCCCCCCGATCTGGGGTACAAAGATCAGCACCAAGATCAAAAAGATCATTTTGAATCCGATGCAGCATGGCATCAACAAGCGGTTCGCTTTTCGAAGTTGCTTGTCTGGCCAGACCAATCATGGAATTGGCCTCATCAACAGTGCCGTAGGCCTCAATCCGCAAATTGAATTTTGGTAAGACCTCGCCATTTCCCAAAGACGTCGTCCCACCATCACCTGTGCGTGTGTAGATTCTGTTGAGCACAACCATGAAAACACCAATCTCTTTAAGCGCGAACCCACATCACAGTCATGATGATAACAACAGCAACAAATTGCAGTCCCACGCGCCAACGCATCAAAGTTTGCGATAAATTGGGACTGCCATCACGCATCATGTTAAAGAGGCCCCAACAAAGAACAAAGGCCACAGGTAACAGGGCAATGAGCATCAGAATGTTTGTTGCGACATAAGACATATCAGTGACACATGGCTCTAGGCCCTGAAGGGAACAAGCCCTTTAAGTAGAGCCGATGACGAACAAGAACAAGTCCGAGGAGATCAATATCGCTTGAGCAAGCGTTCAAGATAGTCAATCTCTTCTTGGGGGCGGGAGGGATCACTCAAACGCCGCCTGAGTTCTTCCAATATCTTTTGAGCTCTTTGAGCAGCTGGAGTTCCCATAGGATCATAGAGGCTGCGTGAATTATCACCCTTATCATGCGACTCACGGCCTAATGGATCAGAATTGCCATTATTATTACCCTGCCGCATGGGACCATTGGGATTACCCTGTCCACCAGGAGTCCCACCCTGCCCCTGTTGCTGCATCATTTGCTGCATTTGTTCAGCCATGGACTGAGCGCCGCGACGCAAAGCATCAAGTGCCCGGCCCTGCGCATCAACAGCCTTGCCTTGGCCGCCCTGACCTTGGCCGAGACTTTGCTCCGCATCTTTCATCGCCTGCTCAGCCTCATCCAGGCCATCATTGCCCTTCATGCCAAGCTGCTTCATCGCCCGCTTCATCTCTTCTAATCTTTTACGCAAATCTTCTTGCTGGCCTTGCAAGTCACCTTCACCCTCGCCATCGCTCTGACTGTCGCCATCATCGCCAGCCATTTCATCCTGATCCTCACCAGAGTCCTGCTGAGATTGCTGATCCTGTTGCTGCTCACCTGATTGCGATTGAGGCGGCTTTTGCGATTGCTGCTTTTGATTTTGGCTTTTCTGATTGCGCTGTGACTTTTGCTGATTTTTCTTATTCGAATTTTTCTTCTCGCCAGGATTTTGACTCTCATTGAAAGTCTTGTCGCGCAATTGCTGCTGCTCGCGCATCAGCTTGTCGAGCTCGCTCATCTGGCGGTTCATTTCCGCCGACATTTGATCCTGTCCACCGCCACGCTGGGCATTTTGCAGATTCTCTAAAAGATTCTGCAATTGATCCAGCATGCGCTGCGCATCGGCCAGATTGCCAGACTTCGCCATATCCTCCATGCGGTCCAGCATGGATTGCAAATCTTGTGGGGAGATCATCCGATCTTGCGGATTTTGATTTTCCCCCTGCTGCTGCTGACCATTTTGATTCTGGCGCATTTGCTCAGCCAGCTGGCGCAGGAATTTATCCATCGCTGCCCGCAATTGCTCGGTTAGTTTGCGAATTTCTTCTTCCGAGGCGCC
>CAIVAX010000374.1 GCA_903903935.1 uncultured Hyphomicrobiales bacterium
GTTTGTTACTGCGCAGCTCATGGATCAGTTTGTCGAAATGGGCGTGCGCACTTTTGGTCTCAGCCCCGCTGTAAGCATTGATCGTGGTATCAAGGCTTTTATGTCCGAGGATGAGGCGCATGACCTGATAGGCGCCAGGATTGGCATTCAAATAGACATTGGCAATTGCATGCCTGAACAAATGCGGGTTCATGGTCAGGCCGGTATAATGTTTGACCGTCTCGATGATCTGCTGGCTGAGGGTATTTTTGGCTTTGGCGCTGATGCCGTCTTCGCCGATAAACAGAACATCGGTGATGCCTTTGAGGCGTTGGGGGCGAATGTCCTTGATATACCAATCAATGAGCGCGCAGGTCTCATCCGGCAAATCAAATTGCAATCTCTCACGGTTTTTGACCTCGAGGCTGGCATAAGTCAGGACATAGCGATTACGAAATTTGCGCAGATTCAGCCCAAGTAAGGTGGAGCGTAGATTACCGATGCGAACGCCGGTGATGATGAGTAATTCAATGGCAAGAGCCATATCGCCAAGAACAAGGCTTTGTGCCTTGGGGTGCTTGCCAGACAGGACCTCTTTTTTGAGCCGTTCTGGCAGGGTCAGCAATTTATGCAATTGCTGGGGATCTTCGAGTTGCATGAGGCGATGATGGTTCTTTTCGGTAAGACCGCGCGAGGGAACATCAACGCGGCTCACCAAAAACCGCATGCGCTTGAGAACGGTTTCTCCCGCAATGTCATCGCCAAGCTTTGGGAGCACCCAATGGCGTGCAATCGCGATCATCGCCCCGCCAATGCCGCCAAGGGTTGAACTGGGCTTGGCGCCCTTGCGCTGATAGAGATGGCGAAGGCCAGTCTCGAAATTGGGCAAAGCCACAAGATCGGCAAGCGACGTGAGCGAGGCTGGATCAATGCTGGCATCGGCGATTGCAGAGGCAAATGCGCGGATTTGATATCGTCTTGTCTCGACAGTTGAGGCTTTGACCGGCCGGACCGGACCATCATCTAAAAGGTCAACGCCACTCAGCCAATCGCACCAGGCTTGAGTATCAGCCTCAAGACTTCTTGGAAAATAGGACCAGGGATGGTTGATGACAGGCTTGCGGCTGGTGAGAGTGATCTCGATTTTGGGAAAGCCCGGGATCTCTCGAGACGCTTTGTTCCATTGCCAGACAAAGCTCTGCCATGTGCCTTCAGGATTAGAGCGCAAGCTGTGATCCTTCAGTTCGCTCTGGTAGCGCAGAAGATCAGCCTCGGTCACTTGGAAAGGCCCAATGCCCTTTTCGCAAAGCCAGCGAATGGGTGTGCCCAAGCGAATGCGGGCCGACAAATTGTCAACTTGATCGAGGAGGATCTGCCAGTCTGGTGTAATGGCTATGGTCTGGCGCCCGCTCATAACGGGTTTGATCAAAGCCAAGCCCTTCGACAACAAAGATCGGATATTGGCCAAACGGCCCTGACTAATGCCAAGGCCCTCTGCCGTGAGTTCGCCCAAGCGCTTTCTGAGCATGGCAGGGTCAGCAGGGATTTCGGCGGGATGGCGACCAAGGCCCTTGGCTAAGGTTACAATGGCCGAGCGCAGATCACGGCGGCGGGACGGGCTGAGCTCAGCGCGCTCTATGGCCGCCAGAACATCCGCCAAGCTTGGGGCTTTGGGCTGTCGTGAAGGCTGGGGATTTGCCATAAAAGGCCTCGTGAAGAATGAGGGTGACCGTAGGCGATATTCGTGAATTAGTCAACAAAACAACAAACGCAATTCATATACAAACTTATTAACGACATGCAAATAAACAACATCTAATCAATGACTTGATATGACAGTTTATGACCAGAGTTTTGGGTCAAATCTCCCATTCCGTCAAGCTAAACAGATGCTGATGGCTGATCAGATTGAGCGGTTCTGGCTGGCTACGAAGCTGTCAAGATCGCGCTGGTGGATGCGCACCGACCGACCGAACCGTGTCGGTCTCAGCAATCCCTGTGCGACCAACCGCCGGATTTGCCGGGTGCTCAGGCGCAGAAAATCCGAGACCTCATTGATGGTCATGAATGGCGAGGGATTGGGGCGTGAAATAGGGACCATAAGGATTACCTCCAAGCAAGACCGACTCAGGAGCGAGATCGGTTGATAAGAGGTTTATATATAGGTCCAGGTGCACCGTCAATATATCATATCCCATATCCTCAACCGGTCGGCTTGCGACCTCTTTTGAGAACAGGCATATGCACCGCAATCCGCACTGCTTCTGTTGCAAGATCCGTCAGGCGAATGGGAGGCAAAGGATGGAAACCAGTGTAGGTGCCCATATACCGATTGAGAGCCTGCCAGGGATCAAGGAGACGTGGCCCTGAAGTCGACAGCACGCCAAGCTTGTTTATCGAGGCCATAAAATCCAGATACAA
>CAIVAX010000375.1 GCA_903903935.1 uncultured Hyphomicrobiales bacterium
CGGATTGGCCGAGACATATTCGACATTAATTGGCTCAGCAGACAAGGACTGCGGCCGTGCGAAAGCCTCCCCCTGCAGCAAGGCCGCACTCAAGACACGTGCAAACACCTGCGGCTTGAGGCGAATATTGATAAAGCCCGGCCCAGCGACTTCTGCCTCAGCCACATCGGGCGATTGCGCCAACATAATGGCCAACTCGCTGGCCAATTGGCGGGGAGAGCCAAACCCCTCTTTCGCCTCTTTGGCATAGACCATGGCCGCATTGGTCGCCAGATCACCATGCGAGGGATCGCGCGGCGGCTCGACCACAAAGCGCGTCAGATCGAGATCGGCAGGTAAACGCCCCTGCCCGATGAGATCGGTCAAAAGCGAGGAAATGTGAGTTTGGAATTGAGCGAATAGATTCATCGCAGCCTGATCTCGGACAAGTGGGATCTTGGCCCTAGCCGATCTGTCCGTCAGGGTCAAAACTTCAGTTCAAAAGAGACAGTCTATTTCATCGGCCCACTAAACAGGCGCAGGCCAAAGGGTACCAAAGCCAGCACCACCGCCGTCAAGCCAGTCGCTGGCAGGCCATAGACATCGATCAAAGGCCCGGTCACCAAAGCGGCAAAAACCGTAATGCCCCCGGCAAAGCTGTCATTAACCCCAATGGCGCGGCCACGCTCCTCGGTGCGGGCATGATCGGCGATGAAGGCCGTGGCCGACACATTGGCCGCCGCCCAGCCTATGCCAACTAGAAATGTGCCCAGAGTGACGGTGAGAATATCGCTGGTCAGAGCCACCAGACTGGCCCCGATCAGAGAGACAAAAACGCCGGGGAACATCACCCGCGAGCGCCCGAAGCGATCCGCCAATTTGCCCAGAGGAATGGTGAAGGCAAACATGCCAGCCGAATGGAAGGTATGCGAAATGGCAATCGACACCAAGGAATGACCATGGTGCTGCAAGACAAGCGAGGTGAGCACCATCACAATCGACATATTCCCCGTCGCCGCGCAATTGGACAAAATGGCAAGGCGGATCGAAGGATTGCTCATCAACCGCAAGGAACTAAAGGCCTGCGGCGGCCCCTGCTCGCGCGCTGGCGGGGGCTGATAATCGGGCCAATAATCCTGCAGACGGGAGCCAATCACTTTGGGATCGGGATTGACGAATGAGACTATCCCCATACCGCCCAGAATGAGCACGGGCAGAAAAAACCAAGGCATGCCCAAGGGGTCAGCGCCGGTCTGGCCTGCAATATAATCAGCCAATGTCACCATGCCGGGGCTCAGCACGAGACCGACCAGCGAGCCCAAAGCCACATAGCCCAGCGCTCTGGCGCGATAGGCAGGGGGAAACATATCGGCGACGCCCACCCGCATTTGCTGCGAGCCATTCATGCCCATGCCAAAGGCCAATAGCCCCAAGAGATAAAGCGGGATGGAGCGGACAATCATCGCAGTGCCCAGCATTAATGTGCCGATCATGGCGAGAACGAGCCCCAGCAAAATGCCCGGCTTACG
>CAIVAX010000376.1 GCA_903903935.1 uncultured Hyphomicrobiales bacterium
GGCGCCTCGAAAGAGAAAGTTACGGCTGCTTTCAAAATTATCACAGCCGATCCAAATGTGCGCGGCATTCTTATCAACATTTTTGGCGGCATCATGCGCTGTGATGTGATTGCCGAAGGCGTCATTGCTGCTGTTAAGGAAGTGGGATTGAAAGTGCCCCTCGTTGTTCGTCTTGAAGGAACTAATGTTGATCTGGGCAAGCAGATCATTCGTGACTCCAAGCTTGATGTGACTCCCGCCGACGATCTTGATGATGCTGCTCAAAAGATCGTGAAGGCTGTTCAAGATGCCCGCCAAAAGGGAGCAAAATAATGTCCATACTCATCGACCGGAACACTAAGGTCCTCTGCCAAGGCTTCACCGGCAAAAATGGAACCTTTCATTCTGAACAAGCCATGGCCTATGGAACAAAAATGGTTGGCGGTACGTCACCTGGCAAAGGCGGCTCAACCCATTTGGGCCTGCCTGTTTATGACACTGTGATCGAAGCGCGCGAAGCAACAGGCTGTGACGCCAGCGTGATCTATGTGCCCCCGCCAGGTGCTGCTGATGCCATTTGTGAGGCCATTGATGCGGAAATCCCGCTGATTGTCTGCATTACAGAAGGCATTCCTGTTGCCGACATGATCAAGGTCAAGCGCTCCTTGCAGGGCTCAAAGTCCCGCTTGATCGGACCCAATTGCCCCGGCGTGATGACTGCCGGTGAGTGCAAGATTGGCATTATGCCAGGCAATATCTTTAAAATCGGCAATGTTGGTATTGTCTCTCGCTCTGGCACTTTGACTTATGAGGCTGTGTTCCAAACCTCACAAGTGGGATTGGGCCAGACTTCCGCAGTGGGAATTGGTGGTGATCCCGTGAAGGGAACCGAATTCATCGATGTGTTGGAAATGTTCCTCGCCGATCCCAAAACAGAATCCATCATTATGATTGGTGAGATTGGCGGATCCGCTGAAGAGGATGCCGCCCAATTCCTGATCGATGAGGCCAAGCGTGGTCGCAAAAAACCAATGGTTGGCTTTATTGCAGGTCGCACAGCCCCTCCAGGCCGTCGCATGGGGCATGCCGGAGCCATTATTTCTGGCGGCAAGGGCGGCGCTGAAGACAAAATCGCTGCGATGGAAGCCGCTGGAATTAAGGTCTCTCCCACGCCCGCGCGTCTCGGCAAGACCTTGGTTGAAGTCCTCTCAGGCAAATGACCTCTCCCGCTCTTTGAAAGAAAGAGCGGGCTTTCTTTGATAGTCTAAAACATCCGGGTGATGAAATGGCACGTCAGGATCAAAACGAAGCCTTACTGCAAACTTCTTTTCTCTATGGTGGCAATGCCTCCTATATTGAGGATTTGCATGCCCGCTATCAGCGCGACCCCAAAAGCGTTGATCCTGAATGGCAAGCCTTTTTCGGCAATTTGAGTGAAGTCAAAGAAGACGTCGAAAAAAATGCTCGGGGCGCGTCCTGGAAATCAGCCAATTGGCCAATCGTCGCCAATGGCGAGCTGGTGTCTGCCTTGGATAATAATTGGTCAGCAGTCGAAAAGAAAATTGCTGATAAGATTGCCGCTCCCGCTAAAGGAGCGAATGCCCAAGTCAGTGCTGATGATGTTCAGCGGGCGACACGCGACAGTGTCAGAGCTCTGATGATGATCAGAGCCTATCGTATGCGTGGCCATTTTCATGCTAATCTAGATCCTCTTGGTCTTGAGACAGCAAATGACCATGAAGAATTGCATCCCTCAAACTATGGATTCACAGACGCTGATTATGATCGCAAAATCTTCCTTGATCATGTTCTGGGTTTAGAATTTGCAACCTTACGTGAAATCATCGACATTTTGCGTCGCACGTATTGCGGAACTATTGGCTTTGAATTCATGCATATGTCCGATCCGGCTGAAAAAGCCTGGATGCAGGAACGCATTGAAGGGGTCGATAAAGCCATCACCTATACCAAGGAAGGCAAGCGCGCCATTCTTAACAAGCTCGTCGAAGCCGAAGGTTTTGAAAAATTCTGCGATCTTCGGTTCCGTGGCACCAAACGCTTTGGACTGGATGGTGGCGAGGCTATGGTGCCCGCGCTTGAGCAAATCATTAAGCGCGGTGGTGCTTTAGGTGTCCGTGAAATTGTCATTGGCATGCCGCACCGCGGTCGTCTCAATGTTTTGGCGCAAGTGATGGCTAAGCCGCACCGTGCTATCTTTCACGAATTCAAAGGTGGCTCTTTCGCTCCTGATGAAGTCGAGGGCTCCGGCGATGTCAAATATCACC
>CAIVAX010000377.1 GCA_903903935.1 uncultured Hyphomicrobiales bacterium
ACTTCGGACGTGCCAATGCCATGCGCCAGCGCACCAAAGGCACCATGCGTGGCTGTGTGGCTATCACCACAGACAATAGTTGTGCCAGGCAGTGTAAAGCCCTGCTCAGGCCCGATGATATGCACGACACCTTGGCGCACATCATGCTCATCATAATATTCAAGACCGAAATGCTTGGCATTTTCGGCCAGATATTCGATCTGCGCCTTGCTCTCGAGGTCTTCAATGGGCTTGGAGCGATCTGTGGTGGGCACATTGTGATCAACCACCAGCAAGGTCCGCTCCGGCGAGCGCACTTTGCGACCTGCTAAGCGCAAGCCTTCGAAAGCCTGCGGCGAGGTGACTTCATGCACCAAATGCCGATCGATATAGAGCAAGGTCGTGCCATCGGGCTGGACATCAACAACATGATCGTCCCAGATTTTATCATAGAGCGTGCGAGCTTTGGCCATTGAACTTCCAATTATCTCATCATCACCGCAGAGCGGCTGGTTGCGTCTGCCCGTTACATACAGCTAAGCGGCCTGCGGGGGAAGTGTGTAAGGGCCTGATTGATTGAACTGCGCCCTGTGGCAAAGTTTAGGCTTAGACTTGGAAGATTAGGCTTGGCTCTAGAAAATTAGGCTTGGACCTTGGGAACAGCTTGGGCATGATTGGCAAGGCTTTGCTGAACTTGCCCGTATCCAGCAAGACTAAATAAGGAGGCCAGAATGACCGAACGCCCCAAAATTGCGCCCTATCTCACCGTCAGCCCGGGAGCGGCAGCGATAGCCTGGTATGTGAATGCCCTTGGCGCCAAGCAAAAAGCCTATATGCCGGCCTTGGATGGGGTGCGGGTCATGCATTGCGAGCTCGAAATCAATGGCGCCGCCGTCATGTTGGCCGATGGCTTCCCCGAATTGGGGCAGACCCGCACACCACTGCCCGGCGAGCCGGTCATTGCCTCCATCAGCGTTGAATTTGCCTCCGCCCAAGAAGTGGATGACGTTTTTGCCAAAGCCACCAGCCTTGGCGCGAAGGGCGAGGCGCAACCCACCAATTCCTTCTGGGGCACGCGCTTTGCTGTTATTCGCGATCCCTTCGGCCATAGATGGATGCTGAATGGCCCACTGACTTAAAGGCAAAGCGGCAAAAGAAAGCCCGGCAGACTGGTTGATCCAGCGCCGGGCTTAGAATTCATATGTCTGACTGCAAATCTCTAACTTGCAGCCAGATGGGATTAGCTCGAAGCCTTGGCAGCCTTAGCAGCGCCCTTCTTCTCAGCCTTAGCGGCCACGCGAGCGGCCTTTTCAGCCACTGTCTCGGCCTTTTCTGCGATGCGGGCTGATTTGCCGCGACGATCACGCAGATAATAGAGCTTGGCGCGACGCACACGGCCCTTACGGACCACAACGATGGAATCGATCATCGGGCCATAAACGGGGAAGACGCGCTCGACGCCTTCGCCGTAAGAAATCTTGCGAACGGTGAAGCTTTCCTGGAAGCCAGCGCCATTGCGGGCAATGCAAACGCCTTCATAGGCCTGCACGCGGCTACGTTCGCCTTCCTTCACCTTCACATTGACGATGATTGTATCGCCGGGGTGGAATTCGGGAATGGCGCGAGTGACCTTAGCGATCTGCTCGGCCTCGATCTGCTTGATAATATCCATAATAACTCCTGCCGTTTTGCCCTGAGAGCAAGCGTTTCGGCGCGCTGTTGTCAGTTGAGAGGGGGTCAATACACCACAAGGGGCGGTTTGTCGAGCCAAGCCCGGCCCAAACCGGCTTAGGATTTTGGCACTTTGGGCAAGACCACAAAGCGGCGCAAAATCCCATCTCCGGCTTTGATGTGCTGCCAATCACAAGCAAAATCAAGAATGGTCAAGGCACAGGTGGGAAATCTCTGGCGGATCTGCCCCTGCAGGACCCGATTGCTCTCCCCGCCCAGCAGAAGCGCCAGCTCAGCCAGGCCGGGATTATGGGCAATGACCAGCAAACCCTGTGTGGTCTCAGGCGTGCGCCTGAGGTGGTCGAGCAAGCTCTGCGCTTCGGCCAGATAGAGCCGGGGCTCCATATAGAGCACAGGATGGCTATCAAGCTGATGGCGCACCCCCTCCATGGTCTCGCGTGTACGCCTTGCGCTGGAAAAGACGATTGTGTCGGGCACCAGCCCCTCAGCGGCCAAATATTGCCCCATGCGGGTGGCATCGCGCTGACCGCGCTCCGTTAAAGGACGCTCGGCATCCCCGCCGCCCGAAGCGACGGCAGCCTTGGCATGACGAAGAAGAAGTAAGCGGCGCATGGGGTGAGAATAAACTGAGATGGGCTGTTGTCACAACCCAGCTCAATCGCCTCTCCGGGCTTTAGCCTGATCTCTGTTTCTGCGCGATGCGCGTCGGATCTTGATCATTGAGACTAAAAGGCGCCTCTGCCTCTGGCGTAAATTCTAGAATGTCACCGGGTTGACAGTCCAAGGCCGCGCAAATCTTCTCCAAAGTATCAAACCGAATGCCTTTGACTTTGCCAGATTTGAGCAAAGACACATTCTGTTCGGCGATACCAATAGCCTCAGCCAGATCGCGCGAGCGAACCTTGCGTTTAGCCAGCATGACATCAAGGTGGACGATGATGGGCATGGATCAAACAATCTGTTGATGGTCAGCAGCAAGCTCACAGGCCACGCGAAACACTTTTGCCAAAGTGACAAACCCGCTCAAGAGCAGCACGATTAGCAAATCGTTCGGAGTGATGGAGAGAGCCACAATACGAAACCCTTCTGGAAGATGCGCACTCAAAATGATGCCCACTAGCGGCCGCGTAGCCATATCCAACACTTGCGCAGCCATTCCAAACAATCCAACACGGCTTAAAAAATGCGCCGCATCAAGTGTGAATATCCGTCCTGCAAGATAACAAGAGAACAATTTCCACACACTGAAACAAGCTCCGGCCAACAAAGCCCAAATGCCGATTTGTAAGACAAAGCACGAAACGATCTGCCAAGTCTGAACGCCTGACAGATCAGCTTTAAGCCAAGCGCCAAAGTTGCGAGCAACCTTGTCTGGATCGCTCCATTGCCGGATGATCAAAAACAAGACCCATGCAGCATAGGCAGCACATCCAAGGCGAATGAAATGACTCATCAAGCCAATGCGCTTTTGCAAAGCCTCCTGACCACTGGGATCAAGAGATGAGGGATGAGGATGAGAAAACAATCTGGTCATGAAAGATCCTAAATAAAAATGAGCACGCCGGCTCCCAATCAATACATTCATCTTGACACATCAAAAATTTCATGTCAAACATTAAAAATGAGATTTTTTTATGAAAATTTTGAAACTAACCCTGTTGGCTTTGGGATGGATGGGCTTGGCTGCCTGCTCGCATATGCCAATCTCGACAATGATCAGTCTGCGCAATTTTGATTTCGTTGAATTTGATCCCGCCCAATTGCAGATTGCCGTTCGCCTTCCAGATGCCCTCGAACCCCTGCCCGGCGAGGCCAAATTATCTGTCAGCTTCTGGAGTGACGGGCAGGAGAAAGACAGGATCACGGAGCAGTTCAATCTCTCTTTCGATGAGGGCCAGCAGCACAAAGCCCAGCTCGCGCGCTTTCAAAAACAGGGCAACAAGATTTTT
Organism: uncultured Hyphomicrobiales bacterium; assembly: GCA_903903935.1. Taxonomy (GTDB): domain Bacteria; phylum Pseudomonadota; class Alphaproteobacteria; order Rhizobiales; family Beijerinckiaceae; genus Terripilifer. Next base: position 3,621 of record CAIVAX010000377.1, read on the forward strand.
GCGTTTAGCTTGAAGGATGGCGATGTTGAGCGTGTGCGCGCCTTACAAACCAAGGGCCGCGCAATGCGCAAAGAGGCAACCGGCAAAGGCAAAGGCCATTTAGAATTGCAAATTAATGTCAAATCTTGTCGGCATGGCGATCTTCCCAGCGGGCCTTTAATGATGGTCATTTATATCAAGCCAGATGCGGCAACTTCTTATCTGGTCTTTCTCGACGATATCGAATTGAGGCAAACCGCCAGCGATGCCAAAGTCAATTTGGAATCTTACATTCCAGCCTGCTCTAAACTCTCCACGCGTGCGCCTTAACCGTTAAACGCGCTGAGCTTAGCAGGCGAGCGAGAAACGCTGTAAAATCTACAATGTTCGGTAATGATAGCGACAGGCCGCAATTTCGAGGGCTTGATCAGAGAAGATCAGCTTCATTCAATCAACGCGCGCTCTTTCCCACGCCCTTCGTCAATCTGCTGGATTGACTGAGCCAATATATCGGCATTGGCGCGCGAATGCAGCAAATAGAGGGTTTCCCGCAAAGCTTCGAGCTCTGCCAAAGGCAGGATCACCATCGGTTCATGATTTTGGCGGGTCACAATCAGCTCACTGCGATCCGCCTCTATACTATCGAGATGGTCAGAAATATGAGCGTAAAGATCAGCGAGACTTACCTGAGGCATGCAACAACCTCCATCAGCAATTCATGCGAACAATCTTCTAAACAGAGCCGATTAAAGCCGATACGACAACTGATCAGATTTGCGCAGCTTTGCGAGCGGAAGATAGCAACCCCTTACCTCACCCGCCGCGGCGGTTGATAAAGGCCAGACGCTCGAACAAATGCACATCCTGCTCATTTTTGAGCAAAGCACCATGCAGGGGGGGAATGATCTTTCTGGGATCGCGCTCACGCAATGTCTCTGGTGTGATATCTTCATTGAGCAAGAGCTTGAGCCAATCGAGCAATTCAGAGGTTGAAGGCTTCTTCTTTAATCCCGGCACCTCGCGCACATCAAAAAAGATCCGCAAAGCCTCTTCCACCAGCCGCTTTTTAATGCCCGGGAAATGCACATCGACAATGGCTTCCATCGTCGCATGATCGGGAAACTTGATATAATGAAAGAAACACCGACGCAAAAAGGCATCTGGCAATTCTTTCTCATTATTGGAGGTGATGATAACAACCGGGCGCTTCTCCGCCTTGATCGTCTCGCCCGTCTCATAGACAAAAAATTCCATACGATCGAGCTCAAGCAAAAGATCATTGGGAAATTCAATATCCGCCTTGTCGATTTCATCGATGAGCAGCACCGGACGCTCGGCGCTCACAAAGGCATCCCATAGCTTGCCGTGCTTGATGTAATTGCGAATATCCGAAACACGCGGATCACCCAATTGACTGTCGCGCAGACGTGAGACCGCATCATATTCATAAAGGCCCTGCTGCGCCTTGGTGGTGGATTTGATATGCCAGGTGATCAAAGGCGCTTTGAGCGCCTTGGCGATTTCCTCGGCCAGCACTGTCTTGCCTGTGCCCGGCTCACCCTTCACCAAAAGGGGGCGCTGCAGCACAAGCGCTGCATTGACAGCGATTTTGAGATCGTCCGTGGCAATATAATCCGAAGTTCCGTCAAAGCGCATGATCACATCCTCTTGGCGGCGCAGATTAGAAGTTTGCCCTGCGCAACACAAGATCAATCCATTCGCGATCACTCAGACGCGGATCAATAGCCTGCCGCCCCCGTATCTCTCTGCCGGCTATCGGCCGCGCCCATCAAACGCCCGCCGATCCTTTGTATGCTCTGGGTTGAACCCATGGCCGCACCCAGACTGACCTTGTGACCTATTTTTGTGAGAAGATCGATCGTATCAGGCGAAATCCCGCGCTCAATGCGAATTTCATCCGGCGTCCATTGATGATGAATGCGCGGAGCCAGAGTGGCTTCAGCAATATTCATCCCGTGATCAATCACATTGAGAATGATCTGCAACACAGTGGTGATAATGCGCGACCCGCCCGGCGAACCGGTGACCAATTCCAAACCCTCAGGCCCAAAAACAAATGTCGGGCTCATTGAGGAGAGCGGGCGCTTGCGCGGTCCGGGGGCATTGGCATCCCCGCCCACAAGACCATAGGCATTGGGCACGCCGGGCTTAGCGGCAAAATCATCCAGCTCATTATTGAGCAAAACACCCGTGCCCTGCGCCACAATCCCCACACCATAAGAAAAGTTGAGCGTATAGGTATTGCTCACCGCATTGCCATCCTGATCAACGACAGAAAAATGCGTGGTCTGATCACTTTCATAAGGTGCCACCACTCCCGGCTTAATGGCTTTGGCGGGATTGATTGTCTGCGGCGCTATCGCAGCCCCTATGTGCTGCGCATAGGCTTTGGATGTGAGCGCTTTGACCGGCACTTTGATGAAATCTGGATCGCCCAAATATTCGGAGCGATCCGCATAAGCAAGCTTCATCGCCTCCGCCATCAGATGAATGGTCGCAGCCGATTGCGGGCCTAAGCGATCGAGGCGATAGGGCTCCAGCAGATTGAGAATTTCAATGATATGCACGCCGCCCGATGAGGGCGGTGGCATGGAGACAATTTTATGTCCCCGATAAGTGCCGCTCACCGGCTCGCGCTCAATCGCGCGATAAGATTTGAGATCCTCAAGACTCATCTCGCCGCCAGCGGCCTGCACCGCAGCTATGATCCGCTCAGCAACCTCGCCTTCATAAAAACCTTGCGGGCCACGCTGGGCAATTGCCTCCAGAGTTGCAGCAAGATCAGCTTGGACAAGCCGACTGCCGCGCGCAGGCGCTGTCCCATCGGGCTGCAGGAAAATAGCTTTGGTGGAAGGATAGCGCGACAAACGCCGCGCCGAACGGTTCAACGAGTCATATAATCCCGCTTCAACGATCACACCTTTGCGAGCCGCTTCAATGGCAGGGGCGGCAAGATCAGCAAACCGAAACCGGCCCGAGCCATACTTTTCTAAGGCCAGAGTCAATCCCGCCACTGTGCCCGGCACACCAATGCCACGGCCACTCTCTTGCGATAGACTGGGCTGGAAATCGCCCTTGGCATCAAGAAACACATTGGACTTGATCGCTTGCGGCGCCAATTCCCGATAATCAATCGCTGTGGTGAGATTGCTCTTGGCGAGGTGAACCAGCATAAAGCCGCCGCCGCCCAGATTGCCCGCCTCAGGCAACACAACAGCCAGCATCAGCGCCAGAGCCACGCCCGCATCCACCGCATTGCCGCCCCGCTTGAGGACATCCAGCGCAATCTGGCTTGCCAGCATATTCTGGCTCACCGCCATGCCATGATCCGCCACAACGGGCAGTGCCCTTGCTTGATCGGAGGGAATAGGATCACTGACTTGTAGCTGATTGACTTGTGCCTGATTAGCTTGCGCCAATGCAGTTTGCGATGCACCGTGCTGAATAAACCCCGTCCAAGGGCTCAACAGACTGAGCACACACAAAGCGACCACAAAGCGCCCAATGACCTTGCGCCCACGCGCCTTCAAATCAGTCTGCATGGCTTAATTTCTCCAGCGCCGGTTCCACAATATTTCACCGATCATGCAATTGGTCTTAGACGGACGAGCCTGCGCGGGAAGAATGTCCGAGGACTGCGGGCGGATCAGCGGTGCGGCAATTTCCTGCACCAATTTGGTGCGCGTGGCATCAACAAAGGCTTTGCGATCATGAATCGCAATCATAAACGCACCATCCCCACCAATCACGCAATCCTGATAATAGAGATCGAGCTCGGCAATATCGGCATAGCCCAACAGCGGCCGAATACCCACCAAAGGCAGGCCATTAATGGTCACACCTGCAGCAACAGCCGCATCACGCGCCGCCTCAACAGGGCGCCCATCATTATTGGGACCATCACCCGAGACATCGATGATCCGGCGCAGGCCGTCATAGCCATTATTCTCGAACAGATACATGGAGGAATCGATAGCCCCGGAGACGGAGGTGCGCTGCGCCCGACGATAGGGGGCGCGGCGCAATTTGGCCGCTGCCGCTGCCGCGCTCTCGGGCCCGTCAATCAGCGTCCAGGGCAGAATGACATCCTGATCGCGATAAGAGGCCCATTGCAGATAGGCAATGGCAATCTTGCCATACAGCCCCCCTTTGAGCGCCTGTAAAAATTGCTCGGAGACCAAAGCCTCGGCATAGCCATTGCGCTGCAGTACCTGTTCGGCCTGATCCATGGAATAGGAAACATCGACCGCAAAGACGAGCTCGGCATCCACTTGCACCGCCCCGCCCCGAGCAATGGCAGGCTGATCCCCCCAAAGCAGCAAAGTTAAGGCCAAAAACAGAGCCAAAAAGGGGTCCCGAACCCGGATCTTGTCCAAAAGCTGGCTCCTCCGGCAGGCCCCTTCAAGGCAAGTCCATATTCCAAGGCAAGTCCATATTCGGCCAATCCATGATCGCGTCATACCCATACCTCCCTGCCCGGATCTCTATAGCCTCATTCTTGCAAACCAGCCTTGCGGGCGGCTTCCTTGAGAGGAGTGTGGCACGGGTGTGAGTTTCAGCAAACAGGCCTTGGCCAGACATGGGGCTTTGTGCAATTGTTTTGCTGAAAGATCCCGCCTCAGGCCAATTCAAAGGACAAGACCATGATGAGCCAATCTAACCACCGGACATCTGCCCAATTTTTGGCCTCAGCTGTCTCCCTCTTTGTTCTCAGCCTTGGGATCACTACCGCCAAGGCCGAAGTCAAGCCAGCCATTGTCTATGACCTTGGCGGCAAATTCGACAAAAGCTTTAACGAAGGCGCCTATATGGGCGCTGAAAAGTTCAAAACAGAATCAGGCATTGTCTATCGCGATTTCGAAATCCAGAATGATGCGCAGCGCGAACAAGGCCTGCGCCGCTTTGCCCGTGATGGCTTCTCTCCCATCGTCGCTGTTGGCTTTTCGCAAGCCAGCGCCTTGGAAAAAGTCGCCGCTGAATTTCCCAATACGCAATTCACCATCATCGACATGGTGGTGGATAAGCCCAATGTGCAATCCATTGTGTTTCGTGAGCAAGAAGGCTCTTTCATTGTTGGCCTGATGGCCGGCCGCGCTTCCAAATCGGGTAAAGTGGGCTTTGTGGGCGGCATGGATATTCCCCTGATCCGCAAATTCGCCTGCGGCTATGTGCAGGGCGTGAAATTCGCCAAGCCCGGCGCGGAAGTGTTTCAGAATATGACCGGCACAACAGGCGCCGCCTGGGCTGATCCGGTGAAGGGCGGCGAGCTCGCCAAATCGCAGATCGAACGCGGCGCTGACGTCATCTATCATGCCGCTGGCGGCACAGGCCTTGGTGTGCTGCGCGCAACAGCCGATGCAGGCAAATTGGGCATTGGCGTTGACTCCAATCAAAACGGCCTCTTCCCCGGCAAAGTGCTCACCTCCATGCTCAAGCGCGTGGATGTGGCAACTTATAAATCCTTTGCCGATGCCAAGGCTGGCAGCTGGAAAGCTGGTGTGCAGGTCCTCGGCCTCAAAGAACAGGGCGTTGGCTATGCGCTGGATGACAACAATAAAGCGCTGGTAAATGCGGACATGCTCAGCGCCGCAGATCAGGCCATTCAAGACATCATCTCCGGCAAGATCGCCGTGCATGATTATATGGCCGATAGTCAATGCCCGAACTGACGAGAGCGCATTGAGATCACGCAGATGCAATCTGCGATCGAATGTGTCGGCGTCCATAAATATTTCGGCCCTGTTCATGCCAATTGCGATATTCATCTGAATGTCGCAGCGGGCTCTATTCATGGCATTGTAGGCGAGAATGGCGCTGGTAAATCGACGCTCATGTCGATCCTCTATGGCTATTACGAGGCCAGCGCGGGCACCCTTCGCATCAAGGGGCAAGCGGTCAAGATCGCCTCTCCCGCAGACGCCATCCGCTTGGGCATAGGCATGGTGCATCAGCATTTCATGCTGATTGAGACCTTCAGCGTGTTAGAGAATATTTTATTGGGCTCGGAAGGTGGGCCCCTTTTGGCCCCCGGCCGCACGGCCATGCGCGCCAAGCTCACTGAATTTGCCGATCGCTATGGCCTTGCTGTTGACCCTGATGCGCGCATTGCCGACCTTGGTGTGGGCATGCGCCAGCGCGTGGAAATTCTCAAAGCACTGATGCGCGGCGCCAATATCCTTATTCTCGATGAGCCCACCGCCGTGCTCACCCCCGATGAGGCAGATAGTCTCTTCATCATGCTGCGACGTTTGCGGGATGAGGGCAAAACAATCCTCATGATCACGCATAAGCTGCGCGAGATTATAGAGCTGACTGATCATGTCTCTGTGATGCGGCGCGGCCGCATGGTTGGGCATTTTACCACCGCCCAAACCAATATGGATGAATTGGCAAAAGCCATGGTCGGGCGTCCAATTGCGCTGGATCGCCACAAGCCCCCCTGCAAGGCCGGGCGCGTCATATTGGATGTGCGTGATCTTGTTGTGCGCAATGCGCAAGGCAAAACATGTGTTGATCATGTCAGCTTTCAGTTACGCGAAGGCGAAATCATCGGCCTAGCGGGCGTGGCTGGCAATGGCCAATCGGAAGTGCTGCAGGCTCTGGCTGGCATGTGCGACATTGAAACTGGCACAATCAACCTAGATGGCCAAGAGCTTGACCTCAATCACATGGATCCGCGCCGCATGCGCGCCAAAGGCCTCATGCATGTGCCCGAAGACAGACACCATCATGGTCTGGTGATGAATTTCGATGCGTATGAGAGTGCTATTCTGGGCTTTCATCGCGATGCTATGTATGGCCGCGGGCTATTGGATCGCAGTGCTATGCGCTCTGCTCTGGCGCAAGATATGGAGGCCTATGATATCAGGCCGCGCAATCCGCAATTGCGCACCCGCAATTTTTCTGGCGGCAATCAGCAGAAAATTGTTCTCTCGCGCGAGATTGAACGCGAACCTAAAGTCCTGCTCATCGGCCAACCCACACGCGGCGTTGATGTAGGCGCGATTGAATTCATCCACAATCGCCTTTTGCATTTGCGCGAAGAGGGCAAGGCCATATTGCTGGTCTCGGTTGAGCTGGATGAAATCATCGCTTTGTCCGATCGTATATTGGTGATGTGCGATGGACGCATTATCGGCGAGCGCACTGGCCTACAAACTGATATTCAAGATCTCGGCCTCCTCATGGGCGGCGTGAATGAAAGGGTTGCGTAATGCGTCGCAGCCTGCCGATTTGGGCCGATGTCGCGCTCATCCCTTTGATTAATGTGGTTGCCGCTTTTCTGATCTCCGGTCTTGTTGTGCTGGCCATTGGCGAGAGCCCGATCGAAGCATTGCGTTTGATGATCATGGGCAGCCTGGGCAGTCCGGAGGGATTGGCCTTTACTCTTTATTACAGCACCAATTTCATCTTCACTGGCTTGAGCGTTGCTCTGGCTTATCGCGCTGGCCTCTTCAATATTGGCGCGGAGGGACAGGCTTATCTTGGCGGATTGGGCGCAGCACTCGTCTGTCTGGCTCTGCCCGATTGGCCAGCTTTTCTTCTATTGCCTCTGGCCATTATTGGAGCCGGCCTGTTTGGCGCATTCTGGGCCATGATTCCCGGCTGGCTTTTAGCGCGCCGCGGCAGCCATATTGTCATCACCACCATTATGTTCAATTGGATCGCCACGAGCCTGATGTCCTATCTGCTCGTGAATGTTTTGCGTGCGCCCGGATCCATGCAACCAGAAACCCGCGGCTTTTCCGCGTCCGCACATTTGCCAAATCTGGATGGCATGTTGACTGGACTTGGCCTCAAAATTTCCAATTCGCCACTCAACATCAGTTTTCTGTTTGCACTGATCGCAGCCCTCTATGTCTGGCTGGTGATCTGGCACACAAGGCTGGGCTATGAAATTCGCACTCTGGGGGCCAATCCCGGCGCGGCTGATTATGCTGGCGTGCCCACCGCCAAAATCATTGTCATCACGATGGGCCTATCAGGCCTAATGGCGGGCGGTTTGGCGCTCAATGAAGTCTTGGGCGCGCAGCATCGCCTCTTGCTTGATTTCACCTCGGGCTATGGCTTTGTCGGCATTGCTGTTGCTTTGATGGGCCGTGCGCATCCCTTTGGTGTGGTGTGTGCTGCGCTCTTATTTGGCATTCTCTATCAAGGCGGCTCCGAACTTGCCTTTGATCAACCCAAAATCACCCGCGATATGATCGTGGTTATTCAAGGCCTCGTCGTGCTGTTTGCCGGCGCACTCGAAGGCCTCTGGCGCAGACCTCTGCTGGCCCTCTTCAATCTTGTGAGCCCTCATCAGCCACAAACCGAGACGGAGCGCTGAATGGAGATGGGTTCAGCCCTCATCATTCTGGAATCCGGGCTGCGATTGGCTATTCCACTGCTCTGCGCCTGTCTGGCCGGGCTGTGGTCAGAACGCGCCGGTATTATTGATATTGGGCTGGAGGGCAAAATGCTCGCCGCCGCTTTTGCAGGCGCCGCTCTGGCGCATTTCACTGGCTCGGCATGGCTAGGCCTGATCGGCGCACTCCTTGCTTCCTTAGCGCTAGCCCTGCTGCATGGCTTTGCGACCATTCATCGCTCAGGCAATCAAATCGTCTCAGGCATGGCCATCAATATGATTGCCGCAGGCCTCACCGCATTGATTGGCGCAGCCTGGTTTGGTCAGGGTGGGCGCACACCCTCTTTGCAAGGCCCAGCGCGCTTTGAACCGATCTGGCTGGGCATGGATGCGCTCACACTGCTCGCTTTGCTCAGCGTACCCATTTCATGGTTCGCGCTCTATCAGACCCGCTTTGGGCTGCGCTTGCGCGCCGCAGGAGAAAACCCATCTGCGCTGGAGACGGCAGGCGTGGGAGTGGCCATGATCCGCTATTGCGGCGTAATGATCTGCGGTGTGTTATGCGGATTGGGCGGCGCTTATCTTGCCATTGCCCAAGCCGCAGGCTTTCTGCCGCAAATGACCGCCGGCAAAGGCTTTATCGCTCTTGCAGCGCTGGTCTTTGCCAAATGGCGCCCGCTGCCCTCTTTGCTGACCTGCATGCTGTTTGGCCTGTTGGATGCAACCTCCATTCGTTTGCAAGGAGTCTCGCTGCCAGGCCTTGGCCAGATTCCTGTGCAAGCCATTCAAGCCCTGCCCTATGTTTTGACCGTCATTCTGCTTGCTGGTTTTGTTGGGCGCGCCATTCCGCCTGCTGCCGCAGGCCTGCCCTATGTGAAGGAAAACTGATGGATTCGATTGATCATCTCTTCGAGGCCGCCCTCACAGCACAGACACAGGCCTATGCGCCCTATTCCAAATTCCAAGTGGGTGCGGCCATTCAAACACCCAAGGGCACGATTTATTCAGGCGGCAATGTGGAAAACGCCTCCTATCCTGTGGGCGTCTGCGCCGAGGCCTCTGCGATCAGCGCAATGATCAATGGCGGCGAGCGCGCCATTAGCGCCATCGTCGTGATGGGCGAAGGCGCTGAGCTTGTCACACCCTGCGGCGCCTGCCGCCAGCGCATTTTCGAATTCTCCATCGAAACCACGCGCATTCATGTTGCAGGGCCCGAAGGGATCCGCCGCAGTTTCTTCATCGATGATTTATTGCCGCATGCCTTTGGGCCCGGCCATTTGAAAGCTGAAACATGAACCAGCTTGCAGATCCCTCGCTGATCGCCGCCAATGTACGAGAGATTAAAGCCCGCGCGGGCTCAGCTCCCATCACACATGCGCTGGTGCTTGGCACAGGATTGGGCGAGGCCTTCAGCCAATTGCCCCACAGCATTTCAATTGATTATGCCGATTTGCCGGGCTTTCCCGCTTCGTCAAAATCTGGCGCCACCATCTCAGGCCATGCTGGGCGACTCATCATTGCTGATCATGCAGGCCTGCGGCTGGCAATCATGCTGGGCCGTGCCCATGTCTATCAAACAGGCAATCCGCGCTGCATGGCCGTGCCTTTGGCAAGTTTTGCCGAGCTGGGCGCAAGAGAGCTTCTCCTCACCAATGCGGCGGGCTCGGTCAATACAGACCTTCCGCCGCCCACTGTGGTGCTCATCAAAGATCACATCAATCTCAATGGCCCCAATCCGCTCATTGGCCTTGGCACAGATCAAGCCTTTGTGCCCATGACACAGGCCTATGATGAGACTATAGCAACACACCTGCAGCAATCAGCAACAGCGCTGAACATGAATTTAGCGCAAGGCATTTATATGTGGTTTTCGGGGCCCTCTTTCGAAACGCCCGCAGAAATCAGAATGGCCAAAAATTTGGGCGCCGACCTCATCGGCATGTCCACCGTGCCAGAAGTGATTATGGGCCGCTATTTAGGTTTGGCGATTGGGGCACTTTCAGTTGTCACTAATTTTGGTGCTGGCTTTGCCGGCGGCGCACCTCATCATGGCGAGACAAAAGAAAAAGCTGCGCAAGGCGCGTCTGATCTCTTCAAACTCCTCATGCATTATCTGGCCTCTTCTGCCCCCTCCCCTTCATCCTCAGACGGACGCTGATCATGACCGCTCACACTCTTGCCCAAAGCGCACTGGCCTGTCTTGATCTCACCGATCTGAGTGATGAGTGCAAAGAGAGCCAAATAGAGGCTTTGATCCAGCGCGCTGCAACGCCCTTTGGCGCGGTGGCTGCGATCTGCATCTGGCCGCAATTTGTGCCCCTTGCCCGCCAAAAGCTCAAATCAGGAATAGCCATTGCCACTGTCATCAATTTTCCCAAAGGCGGCGAAAATATCACGCAAGTTATCGGCGATGTGCACGAAGTCATCAAAGATGGCGCGGATGAAATTGATCTTGTCATGCCCTATCGCGCCCTGCAGCGCGGCGATGTGGATCTCGTGCGCGAGATGATCGAGGCCGTGGTGAGCGAGATCGATGGACGCGCTCTGCTCAAAGTGATTTTAGAAACAGGCGAATTACAGTCACCCGCCCTCATCACGCAAGCCAGCGAACTTGCGCTTGCCGCTGGGGCTGATTTCATTAAAACCTCAACTGGCAAAACAGCGCAATCAGCCAGTCCTGAAGCCGCACGGCTCATGTTGGAGGCGATCAAACGCCAGCCGCGCGCTGTTGGTTTTAAAGCGGCAGGGGGCATTCGCACCTTAGCTGATGCCCGCATCTATCTTGAACTGGCCGAGCAGATCATGGGGCCGGGCTGGGCCAAGCCCGAACATTTTCGCATTGGCGCGAGCGGGCTGCTCGATGCGCTTCTCGCCGAGCTGACTGGCCAGAAGGCTGAACAGCAGGATGGCTATTAATGCTCGCCTCACCAAAACTCTTGCCGCAAGAGATTATTCGCCATTTGCGTGATGGCCAGAGTCTGAGCGCGCAAGAGATAGATTTTTTCATCACGGGATTGACCAATCAGAGCATCACCGATGCACAAGCCGCCGCTTTTGCTATGGCTGTTTTCTTTCGCGGCCTTGCGCCCGACCAATGCGCCCTCCTCACGCATGCCATGATGCGCTCTGGTAAAGTGCTCGATTGGTCGAATGAAAATCTCACTGGCCCCTTGCTCGATAAGCATTCAACGGGGGGCGTCGGCGATAATATTTCATTGATCTTGGCGCCCGCAATCGCCGCCAGCGGCGCCCATGTGCCGATGATCTCCGGACGCGGACTGGGCCATACAGGTGGCACGCTGGATAAGCTCTCCGCAATTCCCGGCTATCGCACTGATCCTGACGAACAGCTCTTTCGCACAGTGGTGCGCGAGATTGGCTGCGCCATTATTGGCCAGACCGATGAACTGGCCCCTGCAGATCGCAAGCTCTATGCCATTCGCGATGTCACCGCGACAGTGGAAAGCATTGCTTTGGTCACCTCATCCATTCTCTCCAAGAAATTGGCCGCTGGCCTGCAGGGCCTTGTGATGGACGTCAAGACAGGCTCTGGCGCATTCATGCAAGAGCTGGAGCAATCGCGCGCTTTGGCCAAAAGCATTGTCAATGTCGCAGGTCGCGCTGGCCTGCCCACACGCGCGCTGATCACAGATATGAATCAGCCCCTCGCCCATTGCGCTGGCAATGCCATTGAAGTGCAGCATGCGCTGGATCATCTCACCGGCGCACATCGGCAAGCCCGCGTGCATGAAGTGGTGCTGGCACTGGGTGCGCATATGCTGCATTTGGGCGGCCTTGCGCCCAATCTTGCCGCTGCATCTGATAAGGTTGATGAGGCCATCACATCTGGCAAAGCGGCAGAGCTTTTTGCGCGCATGTGTGCAAGATTGGGCGGACCAAAAGATCTTCTGAGCAAGAGCAAGGCCTATCTTAAAATAGCGCCCCTCAGCCTTGCTGTTCAACCCAAACGCAAAGCCTATGTGAAAAGCATTGATACGCGCGCCATTGGGCTTGCCATTGTGCAGCTTGGCGGCGGGCGCACGCGCCATCAAGATGCGATTGATACAAGCGTTGGCCTCTCGCAGCTGGCGATGATTGGTGATCACGTCTCACCCGAGCAGCCCTTAGCGATCATTCATGCGCATAGCTCATTGCAAGCCGAATCTGCGCTTGCAGCATTGGAGGCCGCTTATCAACTCAGCGAAGAGCCCATTGCAGCGCAATCACAAGCCGTGATTGAAACCATTCACGCTGATGGGGATGAGGCTTGATTGAGCCCAGACCTATTTAGTGCCAAAAATGCGATCGCCCGCATCCCCCAGACCTGGAACAATATAGCCCTTCTCATTGAGATGAGAATCGAGCGCCGCTGTCCAGATGGGAACATCGGGATGCTTGGCCTGCAAATGAGCCACACCTTCGGGCGCGGACACCAGGCTGACAAAGCGAAGGGCCTGCGCGCCGCGCTGTTTCAAATGATCAATCGCTGCCGCCGCTGAATGGCCTGTTGCCAACATGGGATCGAGCACAATCACCAGACGATCTGCCAAATCGGAGGGCGCCTTGAAATAATATTCAACCGCTTCCAAAGTCACATGATCACGATAAAGCCCGATAAAGGCCACACGTGCCGAGGGGACAAGCTCCAACATGCCATTGAGAAAACCAAGACCGGCCCGCAAAATAGGCGCAAAAACCAATTTCTTGCCAGAGATCGCCGTGCCCTGCATGTGTGTCAGCGGCGTTTCAATCCTCACCGGTATTTCCGGCAGATCGCGCGTTACTTCATAACACAGCAAGAGTCCGATTTCATCGAGCAGATTGCGAAAACTCTTGGTCGAGCAGTCTTTGTCCCGCATGAGAGACAGCTTATGGCGGATCAAGGGATGATCAACGACTGTCATATGCGCCATGTTAACACCTCACAACCAACTGGTCCCCGCAAGCGGTGGCGCAAGACCCAAATGCTGCGCTACACTTGCACCCATATCAGCAAAGCTAGTGCGCCCGCCCAAAGCACGCGGCGTCAGATCAGGACCATAAGCCAAAATAGGGACATGCTCACGCGTGTGATCTGTGCCGCGCCAAGTTGGATCATTGCCATGATCAGCCGTCAGAATCATCAGATCCCCCATTTGAAGACGACTGACAAGTCCGGATAAACGCGCATCAAAGCGCTCTAATCCAGCGGCATAGCCTGGCACATTGCGCCGGTGACCATAATCCGTATCAAGATCAACATAATTGGCAAAGAGCAAGCCGCCATCAGGCAGGCTCTCAAGCGCGTCAAGCGTCTTATCGAACAGATCCATATCATGCGCGCCTTTGATCTCGCGCCCCGTATTGCGATGGCCGAAGATATCGCCGATCTTGCCAATGCTCACTATGTCACGACCCGCCTCTGCAGCGCGATCAAGCACATTGCCATATGTGGCAGGCATAGCATAATCTTTGCGATGGGCCGTGCGCTTGAAACCCTGCTGCGCAGTGCCAATAAACGGCCGCGCAATAATGCGACCAATTTTGAGCGGATCACACAGGCGCCGCGCAATCAGGCATAAATCATAAAGCCGCCGCAAGCCAAAGACTTCTTCATGCGCCGCAATTTGCAAAACAGAATCGGCAGAAGTGTAGATAATCGGCTTGCCGCTTTGCACATGCGCGTGCCCAAGCTCGTCGATAATCGCCACACCCGCCGCATGACGATTGCCCAAAACACCACTCAGCTGGCCCTCGCTGATTAACGCATGTGTGAGCTCATCAGGAATGCAGGGCTCAGTTTGCGGAAAATAGCCCCAAGCAAAATCAGCAGGTGCGCCAGCAATCTCCCAATGGCCCGAGGGCGTATCCTTGCCTTTTGAGGTTTCAATTGCAAAACCCCATTGCGCCAAGGGGCGCTCCACTCGGCTCAGCCCGGGCGGCAGCTGACCACTCGAGGCCTCACACACAAGACCAAGCCCCAGGGCATCCAGTAACGGCAGATGCAAAGGCCCTTGGCGCACGCCAGCAAAATCGCATAAGCCTTGCGCACAGGCCTGTGCAATATGGCCCAAAGTATCCGCGCCCGCATCACCAAACAGCGCCGAGTCAGCTGCACTACCGCAGCCAACAGAATCAAGAACAAGGATTAAAGCGCGCGGCATTGCCTCTCCTAGGTTGACACAATGCCTTGCATATC
>CAIVAX010000378.1 GCA_903903935.1 uncultured Hyphomicrobiales bacterium
AGGGCCGGCGCATGTCGCGCCTGATTGATGATTTGCTTTCCCTGTCGCGGGTTGAACAGCATCAGCATTTGCATCCCACAGCGCAGGTCGATCTTGTTTCCATCGTGCGCCAAGTGGTTGAGAGCTTCGCACCCATCACACCAGAGCGCAGAGTCTCCCTCTGCCTCGATACACCCGATACACTCAATGTGATCGGTGATCGCGATGAACTCATCCGATTGGCTGAGAATCTGATCGGCAATGCGATAAAATATGGCTCGCTGGCCAATCAAGACACGCGTGTAGAGATATCAGTCTCGACGATAGGATCAGAAGCAAGCCTATGCGTGCGTGACCATGGTGCAGGCATCCCCTCCGAACATATTCCACGCCTCACTGAACGCTTCTATCGTATTGATGCAGGCGCCAGCCGGGCCAATGGCGGAACGGGGCTTGGACTGGCTCTGGTCAAGCACATTGTTTTGCGCCATCGCGGGCGGCTCAAAATCACAAGCCATTTGGGAGATGGATCGCGCTTTGAGGCGCTTTTGCCCTTGTCATGATGAGGTCGAAAATGTCATCTCACTGTCATCTTGATCTGGTAATTTTTACACAGGTCAAAAGATGAGCGGATATATCTTTTGAAAATCAATAATTTAACGTGCAATGCACCGTTTGTCCTGAGCGTTCAGATGATCCTGTGTCTAGGCTGTAGACATGTCTAGCGCGGGCGATTTTGAGCTGCCTGATGGACCTAACTGCAAGTGCATGTAGGAGCTCGAGAGTGAGGTTTGGTGCAATAAGTAAAACCCTTAGCTTTCTTGACCGCATGATGAGCGACAGCCTCTTATCAAGCATGACGAACGAACACGAATGACTAAATAAGACAAAAAAGGGCGCGAGAGTTAAATACTATTTTCAAGCCTGAATTTGAAGAATAGCTGAATAACCTAACCCATACTCTCCTAGCTACGAGATCTGCGACATGAATGACAGCGCCGCTCAAGACGCCAAACAGGCTCACACAGCCGAGGACAAGATCATCGTGCGTGATCTTCTGTTTTACTATGGCAACGGTTCACCAGCGCTCAAAAATATCAACCTGTCCCTCAAAAAAAATCAGGTGACCGCCTTTATCGGCCCCTCTGGCTGCGGCAAATCTACGCTCTTGCGCGTACTCAATCGCATGTATGATCTCTACCCCAACCAGCGCGCTGAGGGCGAGGTCTTGCTGGATGGCGAGAACATTCTCTCGCCCAATCAAGATCTCAATCTGCTGCGCTCCCGCATTGGTATGGTTTTTCAAAAGCCCACGCCCTTTCCTATGACGATTTATGACAACATCGCCTTTGGGATCCAGCTCTACGAAAATCTATCCAAAAGCGAACTTGATGAGCGTGTCGAAAAGGCTTTGCGCGGAGCAGCGCTCTGGAACGAAGTGAAAGATAAGCTCAATGCCAGCGGGCTTAGTCTGTCTGGCGGACAACAACAACGTCTCTGCATTGCCAGAACAGTTGCCATCAAGCCTGAAGTCATTCTGTTTGATGAGCCCTGCTCGGCACTTGATCCCATCTCGACCGCCAAAGTGGAAGAATTGATCGACGAGCTCTCCGAGACTTATACGATTGCCATCGTTACACATAGCATGCAGCAAGCTGCGCGTGTGTCTGATAGCACCGCCTTCATGTATCTGGGCGAACTCATCGAGTTCGATGAAACATCAAAAATGTTTACCTCGCCCTCACAGCAACGCACACAAGACTATATTACCGGCCGGTTTGGTTGATTTCTGGAGATTAGAAATGATAGAGCATACTGTCAGTGCTTTTGATCGTGAACTTGAATTACTCGGTCGCAAGATTTCTGAAATGGGCGGCATTGCAGAAAAAATGCTCTCCGAATCAATTGAGGCTCTCATCAATTTTAAGATTGAAGACGCCAAAGCCATTATCGCAACTGACTCTCGCCTCGATACGCTCCAGCGTGAAATCGAAGAAGAAGCGGTCCATATCATTGCCCGTCGTCAGCCCTTGGGCGCTGATTTACGCGAGATCATCGGCGCTATGCGTATTTCTGGTGATCTGGAGCGCGTCGGCGATCTGGCTAAGAATATTGCCAAGCGCACGCTCAAACTCGTCAATGATCAGCGCTTGCCGCGCGCAATGATTGGCCTTCGCCATATGGGCCAATTGGCAGCCATGCAGCTTAAAGAAGTGCTCGATGCTTATGGCCAAGGCGATGTCAATCGCGCCGATAATGTCTGGCACCGCGATGCAGAAATTGATGCACTCGAAGATTCTGTGTTTCGCGAGCTCCTCACCTTTATGATGGAGGATCCGCGCAACATCTCCTCCTGTACGAATCTGTTGTTCTGCTCCAAAAATGTGGAAAGGGTTGGCGATCATGCCACCAATATTGCCGAGACTGTTCATTATATCGTCACAGGAGAGAAATTACCTGTCGAGCGGCCGAAACTAGCGCAATAAAGTTTGCTATTTGTACACAGGTGACCTGATGGAGACTGACACAAAGAAATCTTCATCTCCCCATATTCTAGTGGTGGAAGATGACGATTCCCTAGCTCTCTTGCTGGGCTATAATCTCGAATCCGAAGGTTATCGAGTCAGCCGTGTCGATCGTGGCGATGAGGCCGACACTCTGCTGCAGGAGATGGTGCCCGATCTTGTCATTCTCGATTGGATGTTGCCCGGCGTGTCTGGCTTTGAGCTGTGCCGCCGCCTGCGAGGGAGAGATGGTGGGAGCGAATTGCCCATCATTCTTTTGACCGCACGGGGTGAGGAGACTGACCGGATCCGCGGCCTCTCTATCGGGGCTGATGATTATGTCGTCAAACCCTTCTCTGTTCCAGAACTCATGGCGCGCGTGAAGTCCCTGCTGCGCCGCGCTCGCCCCGAGCGTATTGCTGAGCGTCTGCAAATCGGTGATCTCACACTCGACAAACAGACAAAGCGTGTGCTGCGCGGTGAGCGCGAGATTCATCTTGGACCTACAGAATTTCGCTTACTTGAGCATTTGATGGAAAAACCCGGTCGCGTTTTTCCGCGATCGAGCCTACTTGATTCGGTTTGGGGCTTAACAGCTGAAATCGATGAGCGCACTGTCGATGTTCATGTGGGACGGCTGCGTAAAGCGCTTGTCCGGGGCCGAGAGAAAGACCCGATCAGAACGGTGCGCGGAACGGGCTATTCATTCGATGAAACCTACAGCAAACACTGAAACGGGCTCTTCTCATGAAGTCTGTTTCAGCTTGATTGGAGATGCCTACTCCAGAGGCGACATGGGCAATCCATAATCTCAAACAACGCCCTTTTTTGCAGGCTTAAATCACTGTCATTTATCTTTCATATTATATTCATAAAAACATCTTGAAGTTTAAATACACACATACAATCCAATCAATGAGGATCTCATGTCTGTGCAATCTAAACTTCTCCTGAGTGCTGCTGTTGGCATCATTCAATTGTCTGCAATGACCCTGCAGTCTGCGGCGCAAACAAGCCCAGTAGTGCTCACCTTCTCTACTGTCGGCGATTCCCGTCAAGATCCTGTGACCTATGACAAGGCCAGCGTTGGCGACACGCTCTCAGGACAAGATGCCAAATGGCTGCAAAGCACAAAGGCCTTTGCTCGCATATTAGCGACTATCCAATCACAAAAATCCAAAATGTTATTTTTTAATGGCGATATGATCCATGGCTATGGTGTCGCCTCCATTGGCTATACATCCAATACAGATCAAAGCCAGATTAACGGCGCCAAGGGCAATGCTGTTGCCCCCATTGCTCCGGCGACAACAGCTGACATCATCAAGAGCGATCTGCTGAAATTTTACCAGCAATATGCATTCTGGCGCGGCATGGTCGCCCCATTGATGGAAGCTGGCACTTATATCATGCCGGTGCCTGGCAATCATGAAACACAATGCAAGCCCTGCGGCAAAGTCTCGCGTATCGAAAATGAAGAAGCCTGGGCAGATAATATGGGCGATCTCATTATTGATACGACCCGCTATATGGGCCTGATGGGTGAAGCCCCGCAAAATATGAAATTTGGCCCGGCTGCGGGCGCAAGCCCCGATGGTTTCACAACAGATCAAAGCAAATTGTCCTATAGCTTTGATGCAAAGGGCGCCCATTTCAGCGTCATTAATACTGATCCCGTCGGCAAGGATGCGACAGCCCCCACAAAATGGCTTGAAGCGGATTTTGCTGCTGCCAAAGCCCGTGGTATCAAGCGTTTCTTTGTCTTCGGACATAAGCCCGCTTTTACCTATAATTACCTAGCCAATGGCGAAGTGGAACTGGGTGGCCTTGATTTGACCCCAGCGACTGTTGTGACGCGCGATGCCTTCTGGGATGTGATCGAGGCCTATGAAGCGACCTATTTCTCAGGTCATGAGCATGTCTACAATGTTTCGCAACCCCGCGGCAAAGCCTATCAGGTCATTGTGGGCTCAGGCGGTTCACCCTTCGATGCCAAGGCTGGGTCTCCTCTGCGCAATCCCGCAACGGACCGCACTTATGCTTGGGCCACAATCAATCTGCATCAAGACGCCAGTGCCGAAATCATCACTTATGGCTTTGATGAAAAGTTTGGCGAGACACGTCAGCTCAACGAAATCAAGCTGCGTTAATCTGGCCTCTGCGCCCTGCACCCCTAGCATCCCGCCCAATCGGGCGGGATGTTTCTTTCCTTCCAAGCCCAAAAGGTCTAAAAATATTCCCCAATGATCTGTCTGGCCATAGGCCATGCTGAAGGGGGAAGCCATGACCTTGATCCTATCCAATGATTATGTCGAACGCCTCCTCACTATGCCTGATTGCATCGAGGCTCTCGAGCTAGCCTATCTGGAAATGGCAGAGGGACGCGGCATCTCCCGCCAAAGATCCGATTGCATCACGCCAACCACTTATAGCGAAGATGCCATTTATGGGCTCAAATCCATGGATGGCGTTGTGCCCAAATTGGGCGTGGGGGCTATTCGCATCAATTCGGACATTGTCACCAATCCGCTGATTGGCAATACGCATCGACGCGTCAAAATCCCTGCTGCGCCCAATGATCGCTATGTTGGCCTTGTGCTGCTGTTTTCCACCCATAATGGTGAGCCGCTGGCCATTTTTCCCGATGGCGTTTTGCAACGCATGCGCGTGGGCACCACCAATGGCCTTGGCATCAAATATATGGCGCGCGAGAATGCGCGCACCATCGGCATTCTGGGCAGTGGCTGGCAGGCTGAAACACAGCTCACCGCCGCTTGCGCAGTGCGTCAGATTGAATCGGTGAAATGCTTCTCGCCTAATCAGGAGAATCGGGAAGCCTTCTGCGCCCGCATGACGGCCTTGCTCAAAATCCCGGTCACACCAGTCACTCAGGCCGAAGAGGCTGTTGGAGGTGTCGATATTGTAATGTGCGGTTCAAACTCCCTCGATGCCATTTACTTTCACAAATGGATTGAGCCTGGCATGCATCTCTCCTCGATCAAGAAACCCGAGATTGAACCAGATGCGATCCGCGCTGCGCATAAGGTCGTTGTGCATACGCATGACACGGCACCCATTCTTGTGATTGCCAAAGGCGCCAATTTCAAAGAACAGACGAAAGATCCCGGCTGGAATGCCGCCAATAAGATCGATTTCAAAAAATATCCGACCCTGCCACAATTGATCGCCGGCCATGTGCCGGGCCGAGAGAATGATCAAGAGGTCACCTGCTTCCTCAACAATCTGGGACTGGGCTATCAATTCGCTGCTGCCGGTTCCGTGATCTATAAACGCGCCAAAGAACAGAATGTGGGCATTGGTCTGCCAACCGATTGGTTCACCGAAACTGTGCACCCCTAATCAAATCACCAATAGAGGCGGCTATGGCCCATAACATCACCATTGCTCTTGATCGCTATGATCGGCACTTTCCTTTCTTTGATGGCACAGTGAAAGCGCCTGAGGGCTTCACCTATCAAGCGCTGCAAATCGGCCAGTCCGATACATTGCGCGATGGCAAATCGCGCCATGAGCAAATGATCCATCATCAGAGCTTTGATGTGGCCGAATTTTCCATGTCGACTTTTTTGATGGCGATTGATCGCGGCGTTCCACTGATCGGCGTCCCCATTTTTCCACGCCGTCTGTTTTCTCAAAGCTGCATGTTTGTAAGAGCCGATAGCAAGATGGACCATCCATCCGATCTGATTGGCCGCCGAATTGGCCTGTCGTCTTTTCAGACCACACTGTCCCTTCTCGCCAAAGGCGATCTCAAATTCGAATATGGCCTGCCTTGGGAAGAGATCAGATGGCTTTTGACCAGCGCTGAAAAAGTCAAATTCGACCCTAAACCCGGCGTGATCATTGATCAGGCCCCCAAGGGAACTGATCTTGGGCTGTTATTGGAGAAGGGTGAGATTGACGCGATCTTCATGCCTCATCCGCCCCATTCGGTGATGAAGGGCCAAGTCAAAACACGCCGACTCTTTCGCGACACACAGGCAGAAGAAAAGCGCTATTTTGATAAATTGGGTTATTGGCCGATCATGCATATCATCGCTATGGCGCCAAGTCTGGTCGATCAACATCCCGCTCTGCCACTAGCGCTAATGGATATGTTCGCGCAAGCCCATGCTATTTGTGATGATTATTATGCTGATCCCAATTGGGCGCGCTTGCCGCAGATCAGGCATTTGTATGAAGCCTCACGCGACACTTTCGGTGATCCTTGGAAGAATGGCTTTGCTGCCAATCGAGCCAATCTCGAGCGCTTCATCCACTATTCGTTTGATCAAGGCTTGATTAGCCAGCGCTATGAGGCTTCAAAACTGATTGTTCCCTCCCTGCTCGCCACATAAGAGCAAGGCCCCTGCAAGAGGAGCAGGAGCGAGCGATCTTCACGGCATGCAAGTTACAGTTTCAATTTGAAGTTTCTATTCACATCCTTGTAGAGCAAATAGCGGAATCGGCCTGGGCCACCAGCGTAACAAGCTTGCGGACAAAAGGCGCGCAGCCACATGAAATCACCCGCCTCAACCTCGACCCAATCTTGATTGAGGCGATAAACAGCCTTGCCTTCCAGCACATAAAGACCGTGTTCCATCACATGCGTTTCAGCAAAGGGAATGACGGCGCCAGGCTCAAAGGTGACAATGTTCACATGCATATCATGGCGCATATCAGCAGGATCAACAAAGCGGCTGGTTTTCCAGCGCCCCTGCGTATCGGGCATTTCAGCTGGCGTGATTAGGCTCTCATGCGTCACGAAGGGCTCGGGATGATCAAGGCCTTTGACCGCCTCAAAGGCCTTTCGGATCCAATGAAACTGCGCAATCTCAGCCGACTTATTCTGGATCGTCCACGCACATCCTGCCGGCACATAAACATAAGAGCCTGCAGTGAGCTTGTGATCTTGTCCCGCTAGATGCAAATCAAGCGCGCCTGTCACAACAAATAAAATGCATTGTGCCTCAGTATCTGTTTCAGGCTGATCGCTGCCCCCGCCCGGTGAGACTTCCATAATGGTTTGCGAAAATGTTTCCGCAAAACCCGATAAAGGCCGCGCCAAAACCCAGCCTCTGGTCTTTGACCAGAATGGAAAAGCACTGGTGACAATATCGCGCATCACACCTTTGGGAATGACGGCATAGGCTTGCGTAAACATAGCGCGACTGGTGAGCAGATCCGTTTGCGGAGGATGCCCACCTTGCACAAAATGATAGGGACTTGTCATCTGATCCTCTTGATCATGTCATCAGCTGAGTTGAACATATAAGGGTTGGGAGAGAATGACCTCTTCTAAATTCACACCCTCGCCCTTGCGGTCGATAATCATAAACTCGCTGTTGGGGTCCAGCACAAGCAAAGGATGATGCCAGACATTGCGGGCATAATTCACGCCCTGACAGCCCAAAGCCAAAAAGGCCCGATAAGTCTGCGGATCTTTGGGATCATCACACACAACAATAAGCCAGGGTCGATCCTGCAAAGGATAAAACAACTGACTCCCCAAAGGATGCCGCTCCATCAGCTCTATCACAATAGGATTGGGACGCGGCTGCGCCTTGAAAAGAGCCAATGTGACTTCGCCTGATTGCTGCGCCACATCAATATGCGCAGGCAGGGCCAGACGCTGAGCATAGCCTTGATTGATCAAAATTGGTTCACTGGCGCGCGCATCAATCACCTCGCCAAAGGCAGTGAAGGCTTCAGCACTCAGAGGTTCGATCTTCAAAAAAAATTGGGTCACTTTGGGTTCATCAAATTGCAATGCTCATAATGTGGCCAACCATCGGCCAAGAGTTTGGCGCTCTTGTGATGTCATCTGCGTGAGATTATTGGGCGGCATGGCATGAGTGATTACAGCATGCAATTGTCCAGCCCCCTTTTTATGTACCAGTGATTTGTGGATTTACTAAGCATGTCTCGGGGACCGGCGGTCGCATGCCGAGGGCGTGATGGGGCCGGATATGGTTATATTGTTTGAGCCATTGATTGATGACAGTTTGGGCCTGG